>NZ_CAWNTB010000199.1:0-16359 GCF_963877065.1 Vibrio sp. V01_P9A10T6 | reverse complement strand
TCGCCGGAGTGCCTGATGTAGCGCGTAGCGCTTGCGCCATATGACCAAGCAAAGAGCTAGTGGTAATTCGATAACGGACTGTTTGATACTCCACGGCAAAATGGTCGCGATAAATATCCGTCAGTGATTGAGACAAATCGAAAGTCAGCAAGTTGGGAAACAATTCAGGGCGCACGTAATTCATCACATAGACCACGGGGCGATCTTCTAAATAACGCACACGATCAATTTGGTAAACATCCGAAAATGGCTTTAATCCCAATAAGAGCGATGCTTGTTTATTGGCTAATAGCGCTTTTGCCATCATCAGTTCCGTTTTTGGTACTCGGTTTTGTGCTAAAGCCATGTTGGTAAAATTCAGAGTTTGGGTTGGGTCGTAACGTATCGGCTCAGGAGAAATAAACCAACCTCGCCGATCTTCTCGGTAGATCTTGCCATCCGCTTCCAACAGAGACAAAGCCTCACGCAGGGTAACGCGTGTGGTATTAAACGACTCTGCAAGTTTTCGTTCAGAAGGTAATTTTTGACGAGGGGCAAGCATGCCAGCATCGATTTGTTCAACAATCACATCTTTAATTTTTACGTACTGCACAACATCCACTCCCAGCCTAAATACGTGCATGCCAAATTCATAACAAACTGATACCGTATTATTTGCATTCTATGTCGAACAAGATTAATGTCATAGCCTGAATCGCAATAACATTGACGTTAATTTTTATACCGCCTAGCTTTTGGGCGGTATTTCTTTTTGGAGTATTAAAAATGTCAAACTTAGCACCTGTCTTAGTTTCAAGCCTTGATATGGACAGAATATCCGCATTACTGGATGGCATGCCTAAACTAACGCCAGAGTTAGAAAAGCTCGAGGCTGAGTTGGATAGAGCCACCATTGTCGCCCCACAAGAGATGCCAAATAATGTGGTGAGCATGAATTCGACCGTACGCTTCAAGTTTATCGACAGTGATGAAGTGATCGAAAAAAATCTTGTGTATCCGCATGAAGTGAAAAGCAGTCAAGATATCTCTGTTTTTGCCCCAGTAGGCAGTGCATTGTTGGGCCTAGCTGTTGGTCAACAGCTCAGTTGGCCAATGCCAGGTGGTAGAGAAAGAGTGATTGAGATTCTTGATGTAGTTTATCAACCTGAGCGTGACGGTGAATTCAACCGCTAACGAATCGATTTGTTGGTGTGGAGGTCGATATCATCACTCCACACCCCAAGCCACATCATTGTAAATAATTATGCGACCAAAATATCTTTAAGTTCGTGCAATGAACGCACATGGTAGTGTGGCTCGATACCCTCAACAGCACTTGCGCCAGTAGAGTTTAGCCAACAGGTCTCAATACCAAAATTTAAGCCACCTAGAATATCGGAATGCGGGTTATCCCCTACCATCAATACACGATTTTTAGCAGGGTTACCCATTTTGTCTAACGCGTAGGCAAAAATCCCGTGATCGGGTTTCGCTACACCAACCTCTTCTGAAATAATCACGTGGTCAAAGTATTCACTCATCCCCGTTCTTTGCAAACGAATCGCTTGAAGTTCGGTAAAACCATTAGTAATGATGCCAAGTTTCGCTCGACCTGTAAGGGCATCCAATAACTCTTTTGCTCCTGGTAGTGGAGTGCAGATATCAGCCATGGCTTCAAGAAATGCGCTATTTAATTCCGTGGTTGTCGTCGCGAGCTTTTCTGCCCACTCTGCAAAACGAGTATGCTTCAACTGCGCCGCCGTGATATCACCATTTTGGTAATCGACCCACAGTGGTTTATTAACTTCTTGGTACTGCGCAAAATCTTGTTCAGTAAACAACACTCCTTTGCGCTCAAACATCAGCTGCATACCTTTGAAAGCATCAAAATGAAACAAGGTCTCGTCAGCGTCAAATAAAATCCAGTCGTACTTCATGATCTCTCCTCATAATGTTCGGGCTAGTTTAGATTGTTTTTAGTTAAATGATAATCTCTATCAGAAGAAACTTTTAAAATTCAATGTGATAACGAATCTAATCGTCCCTGTAATAAAAAAGGCTCCAATGAGCCTTTTCTTATGCTTAATATTGCAAATTATGATGCTTTTTCAGCTTCATTAACCATAGAAAGCGCCAATGCTTCGGCCGCTTTAATACCATCAATGCCAGCTGATAAAATCCCGCCCGCATAACCTGCACCTTCACCTGCCGGATAAAAGCCTTTCAGGTTGATGCTTTGGAAATCTTTACCCCGTTTAATGCAAATGGGTGATGACGTGCGAGTTTCTACTCCAGTTAACAAACCATCCTCAGAGGCAAATCCTTTGATCTGCTTATCAAACGCAGGGATCGCTTCACGAATGGCTTCAATGGCAAAATCAGGCAACGCTTTTGAAATATCTGTCAACTTGATGCCGGGTGTAAAAGAGGGTTCGACATCACCTAACGCACTCGGATCACGACCTTGTAAAAAGTCACCAATTTTTTGTGCTGGCGCATCGTAGTTTTCGCCGCCAAGTTGATAAGCTCTTGATTCAAGTTCACGTTGGAAGCGCACGCCCGCCAGCGGATCACCAGGATAATCACGTTCAGGATCAATACCCACCACAATCGCACTATTAGCATTACGTTCTGCGCGAGAATATTGGCTCATGCCATTGGTCACAACGCGCCCCTCTTCAGAAGTAGCCGCCACTACCGTGCCTCCGGGGCACATACAGAAGCTATAAACGGTACGGCCATTCTTACAGTGGTGAACCAATTTGTAGTCCGCCGCACCAAGAATGGGGTTACCCGCATTCGCACCAAAACGCGCTTCATCAATCATTGATTGTTTATGTTCAATACGGAACCCTACTGAAAAGGGTTTGGCTTCCATATAAACGCCACGTTCATGCAGCATTTCAAAGGTATCACGTGCGCTATGACCGACCGCAAGGACAACATGACGCGTTTTAATTTCCTCACCATTTGACAGCGTAAGCCCGGTAATTTGCCCTTCTTCGATGTGAATGTCATCAACACGAGTACTAAAACGAATTTCACCGCCTAATTCGATGATTTTGGCACGCATTTTTTCAATCATGGTCACCAATTTGAACGTACCAATGTGCGGTTTGCTCACGTACATGATTTCAGCAGGTGCGCCCGCAGCGACAAATTCTGTAGTGACCTTACGACCATAGAAGTTAGGATCTTTCACTTGGCTATAGAGTTTTCCATCAGAAAAAGTTCCCGCTCCACCTTCGCCAAACTGCACGTTAGATTCAGTATTCAATGTACGTTTACGCCAAAAACCAAAGGTATCTTTGGTGCGTTCGCGCACTTCTTTACCACGCTCGACAATGATTGGGTTAAACCCCATTTGAGCAAGAATCAGTCCTGCGAATAGACCACAAGGGCCAAAGCCTATCACCACTGGGCGCTCAGTAAGATTCGCTGGCGCTTGAGCAACGAATTTGTACTCCATATCCGGCGTCACTTTCACATGCGGATCGTCAGCAAACTGAGCAAGTAACTCCGTTTCATTCTCCACGCTCACATCTAGCGTGTAAATCAGCATGATTTTCGTTTTCTTACGAGCATCGTAGCCACGTTTAAACATATTGAATGAAAGAACTTGTTCATCAGCAATACCAAGTTTTTCAGTAATAGCAGCAAAAATTGCCCCTTCCTCGTGGTCCAAAGGAAGTTTAATTTCGGTTAAACGTATCATGTCGGTGTCTCGTTTTAGTCGGTGTCTTAGCCAAAGCCGCAAGCGGCCCGCTCACAATGGCGCGCATTTTACGGGAAATGGCGTTATCTGTCATACTAAATCCCGAATTCATCACACGTTACGCTAGATATTCATAGCGTTGGATGTTGAAATTTAACTTGGGATGCGTATTATCCCCATTCTTCATTTTTGACTAACTAAGAGCTGATCATCATGGCGTTTGTCGTAACGGATAATTGCATCCAATGTAAATTTACTGACTGTGTCGCGGTATGCCCTGCAGATGCCTTTCACGAAGGCCCCAATTTTATGGTGATCAACCCCATTGAATGCATTGATTGCGGTTTATGTGTTCCTGAATGTGCAGCTCAAGCTATCTTTCAAGAAGATGAACTCCCAGAAGATCAGAAGATTTACATCGAACTCAATGCTGAGCTTGCCGACATATGGCCGGTGCAAACCGAAGTCAAACCAGCCATGGATGATGCTGAAAAATGGAATGGCGTGCCAAACAAACTGGGGATGTTAGAGAAGTAGTCTTTTCTTCTTATAACTAGCGTTATAAAAAAAGCGCAAACACGGCATCCGTTATCACGCTTTTTGACGACAATCCAAAGCAACAACTTTTAAGCTTTACTTATTGATCGAGTGATCTTGGTTTGATCTAGTGATGTTGGCGGCGCAGGTTATCCAAAATAATACCCGTAGCCATTGCTACGTTAAGTGACTCTGCTCCCCCGAAGGCGGGAATGGTGATTTTGTCGGTGACATATTGAGCCGCTTCGGCACGAATACCATGCGATTCACTGCCCATCAATAAAATCCCTTCTGCTGCAAATTTCGTATGATGTACGCTCTCACCTTCTAAAAAAGCCCCATAAACAGGTAGATTTGAACTCTGTAAATAAGCACTCAAATCCACTTGGCTCACCGTAACACGCCCAAAGCTACCCATGGTGGCACTGATGGTCTTGGGATTGTATGGATCGGCGCAATCGTGGCTAGCGACAATGTGTTTAATGCCATACCAATCAGCAACACGGATAATCGTCCCTAAATTACCGGGGTCAGAAACACCATCGAGAGCGATCATCAATCCTTTCGCTTCAGGCACCGTCACTTCGGGGATCTCAACGACGGCGATTGCCGCATTATTGCTCACCAAAGTGCTGGCTTTGGTTAAGTCATCTAATGTGGCCTCAATGCATTCAAAAACACTAAGCTCAACGCGGTTTTGTGCGATAAACTCCGCAGTGGCAAAAACCTGCTTCACCGTCAGTTGGCTGTTAATCAATTCCAACACGTTCTTTTCGCCTTGCACTAAAAACAGGCCATGAGCCTTGCGCTGTTTCTTTTGGCCTAAAGCACGAAGTAGTTTCAGTTGGTTTTTTGAAATCATAAAATATCCGCAGTGAGGTAAGGTTGGCCTAGTAAAAACGCCGCATTATAGAGTAAAGGCCGTCAGAGCTAAAGCAGTGTAAGCCGAGTTTCAATACCATATGTTCAGTTACTAACAAACAAGGAAATCCATATGAAACGTTTTCTTCCCTCTTCCGTTATGTTAACCCCCTTTGTCGTCAAGCATTATGATCAACAAGATAGTGATCAACTTGAAGATGATCATCATAAAGAGCCCAACGACAATGACACAAAAGAGAACGAAGAATCGAGCTAAAAGCTCAGACATTAGTTTATAATCCACTCATTAAATAACTTTACAACCCATTTTTTGACGTTATTATCGCGACGCAAACGTTTTCCCAACCCGTACAATACTAAATAATGAGGGTTTTATGCTGCCTGATATTGAAATTTGCCGCGCCACTTCATTAACCTCCATAGAGGCTATCGCTAACAAAGCAGGATTCACCGCCAGCGAATTCCACAGCCAAGGCCGCTTTAAGGCGAAAATTTCATTAAGTTGCCTTGAACGTTTGCAAACACAAACGGTTGGAAAGTTAATCCTTGTGACTGCCATTACCCCAACGCCATTAGGGGAAGGAAAAACCGTCACGACCATCGGCCTATCACAAGGAATGGCAAAATTGGGTCATTCGGTGATGGCATGTATTCGTCAACCCTCAATGGGACCAATCTTTGGTGTTAAGGGCGGAGCCGCTGGCGGCGGTTATTCACAAGTGGCACCAATGGAAGAGCTCAATTTGCATCTCACTGGCGATATCCACGCCGTCACAGCCGCGCATAACCTAGCGGCAGCGGCGATAGATGCCCGGATCTATCACGAACAGCGCCTTGGTTATGACGATTTCGAGCAGCGCACCGCAATGAAAGCACTGCGTATCGACCCAAATAATGTGGTTTGGAAGCGAGTGATGGATCACAACGATCGCGCATTGCGCATGGTTACCGTTGGCCGAAATGAAACGGATAAATCAATCAATGGCTTTGAGCGTGAAGATGGTTTTGATATTTCAGCGGCTTCTGAGCTGATGGCGATTCTTGCATTAGCCAAAAACTTAAACGATCTGCGTCAACGGATTGGGCGGATTGTCGTCGCCTATAGTCACCATGGTACACCGATTACCACTGAAGATTTGCAAGTCGCTGGGGCGATGGCTGTCAGTATGAAAGAGGCGATTGAACCTACATTAATGCAAACGTTAGAAGGCGTACCGACACTGATTCACGCCGGGCCTTTTGCCAATATCGCTCACGGTAACTCTTCTATTATCGCCGATGACATCGCCACAAGGTTAGCCGAATTTACTGTAACAGAAGGCGGCTTTGGCTCTGATATGGGATTTGAAAAGGCGTGCAATATTAAAGCCGCGACATCTGGGAAAGCGCCAGATTGCGCCGTTATCGTCACCACACTTCGCGGCTTAAAAGCGAACTCTGGTCTGTATGAATTGCGTCCCGGCCAGCCAGTTCCCGACACTCTATTTCAGCCAGACCATGCCGCGTTGGTGTCCGGTTTTGAAAATCTCAAATGGCATATTGAAAATGTGAGTAAGTATGGAATACCCGCCGTGGTTGCCATTAACCGCTTTCCACAAGACAGCCAAGAAGAGCTTGAGCAGCTCGCAATGATGATTCACGCACTACCCTACCAGGTAGAGGTTGCACTGAGTGAAGGTTTTGCTCTTGGAGGCGAAGGGACGACTGAGCTTGCTTCCAAAGTCATTAAGCAGTGTGAAAAAGTGAGTACGTTCACACCGTTATACCAAGCACAGCAGACGATCGAAGATAAGATCAACGCCGTAGCGAAAAAGGGCTATGGCGCGGCAAGCGTCACTTTTAGTGATAAAGCACGACGTCAAATGCACAACATGCAAGAGCAAGGTTACGGTAAACTTGCTGTCTGTTTGGCGAAGACGCCGCTTTCAATTTCAACCAACGCTGCGATTAAAGGCGCACCAAAAGGTTTTGATGTACCGATTCGCGAATTAAAGCTCTGTGCGGGTGCTGGCTTTATCTATGCGCTATGCGGCAACGTGATGACCATGCCGGGCCTTCCTGAAAAACCCGCCTTCATGTATTTAGACATTGATTCTAAAGGAAATATTATCGGCCTAACCTGATATTATTGTTCGAAATTAACCTTTCTGAGCGCAAATCTTCGGGCTCAGAAAGGCTTTCTTCACGCTATTTGTTTTCTTTCTCTGTAATTTTTTGCGCTTTTCACCGTTCTTTACCAGTATCAATAAAAAATAAGTAAGGTCGGTTATGAAACGTTTTACTCCCTTTATATTCTCAATAGCGCTTATTGTGCCTATTCTGTTTTCGCTATTTAGCCAAGCAGAAACTCAGCCTAAAACCATGCCCAGCATTGGTAATCAGCAAATCGCGACATTAGCTGGGGGCTGTTTTTGGTGTACAGAATCTGATCTTGAAAAACTCAACGGTGTCATTAGCGTTGTCTCTGGTTATGCGGGTGGCAGCCTTGAAAACCCTACCTATAAACAAGTCTCATCAGGAAAATCGGGCCACATTGAAGTGATTCAAGTGACCTTTGATCCGCAAGTTGTCAGCTACGAAAATGTATTGGATCATTTTTTCCGACACATTGATCCGACAGATGATCAAGGCTCGTTTGTTGATAGAGGCCCACAGTATCGGCCTGCCATTTTTTATCACAACAGTGAACAGAAGCAGACCGCGCAGCGCTTTATGCAAGAAATCGATGCGCTAGGGATCTTCAAAAAGCCGCTCAAAACAGAGCTGATTCAATATAGCCAATTTTGGCCTGCTGAAGAGTACCACCAAGACTTTTATAAAAAGAGCAAAGTACGTTACACCTACTATCGTCATGCTTCCGGACGTGACCAATATCTTGATACCATCTTCGGTAAAGATCGTAATGAGCATCCAAAAACCTTACGTCAATTGATCGAAGCGCAAAAAATGCAAAACAACGTTAAGGTATACACCAAACCTTCTAATGAAAAGATACGCGCCAAATTGACTGATTTGCAATATTACGTGACGCAAGAAGAAGGTACTGAACGTGCATTTAAGAATGAGTATTGGGATAACAAAGCCGATGGTATTTATGTCGATGTAGTCAGCGGAGAGCCATTATTCTCTTCTACCGACAAATACCGTTCTGGTACGGGCTGGCCCAGTTTTACTCGGCCAATTAATGAAGCGTATATTGCGACCAAAAGCGATTCTCGGCTTTTTTATACCAGAACCGAAGTGCGCAGCCGTTTTGCAGATTCTCACCTAGGTCATGTCTTTGAGGATGGACCAGCACCAACCGGCTTACGCTACTGCATGAACTCTGCCGCGATGCGATTTGTACCAAAAGAGGCAATGCAAGCTGAGGGCTATGGCGAGTACTTGGTTCTGTTTAAATAAAATTTGGCTCTGTTTCAATAAGGCGTGCGTGGTAAAACGAAAAAGCCCTCGACTTCACTTGCGAGGGCTTTTTTAGTTGATCAACGTTAATCGATGGACTCAACTGAGATTCGATTAATGTAAACCATGGAAAAATTCGGCGCGGGTGGCAGGGTTAGATTTAAAAATACCGCCTAATGCTGTGGTGGTCGTTTCACTGGTCGCATCCATAACACCACGTGACTTAACGCAGTAATGAGTGGCATCAATGGTGACCGCGACATCATCCGAACCGAGTAAGGTTTGCAAAGCCACCAGAATCTGCTGTGTCATTCGCTCTTGAACTTGGGGGCGCTGAGCAAAAAAACGTACAATACGGTTAATCTTAGAAAGACCAATTATCTTGCCTCTTGGGATATACGCCACCGCAGCTTTACCATCGATAGTCACAAGATGATGCTCACAGGTACTGGTCACGGTAATCTCTTTTACGCGCACCATTTCACTGACGTTCATCTTGTTTTCGATCACAGTAATTTTGGGGAAGTTTTGATAATCAAGGCCAGAAAACACTTCATCCACATACATTTTCGCAATTCGATGGGGTGTCTCTTCTAAACTGTCGTCGGTCAGGTCAAGACCGAGTAGTGTGAGGATCTCACGCATATGGTGTTCGATTTTTTCTTTCTTTTCTTCACGAGTAACCTCATTTGGACGCATAGGCGTTTCCAAACCTCGGCTCTCTAGCGCATCTTTGACCAACTTTGCTGATTCGCTAAGACCTAGCATTCCGATTCCTCTTACTTTTTACCCCTTTCGGATGGCAGACAAGGATACTCGGAATTTTGAATAATTACATCCATATTTTAAGGATGGTCATTATTGCCCGTAAGCAATGTATGATAGAGTCCCCGCAAAGAAAAAAGCTATAGGAACCGACCATGGGCTGTTGTGATTCACCGGGCTTAATGCCTATCGAACAAGCGTTAGAGACAATGCTAGCGAATATCAAACCCATCCAAACGACGCTGAAACTACCGCTAGCCGACGCGTTAGGCTATGTGTTGGCTGAAGAGTTACTCTCACCCATTTTTGTGCCGCCTTTCGATAACTCAGCGATGGATGGATACGCTATTCGATTAGCTGATCTGCAACAGTCAACCACCCTGCCGCTGGCTGGCAAATCTTTTGCCGGTCTTCCATTTGAAGGGCCGTGGCCAGCCAACAGTTGCGTGCGAATTATGACTGGCGCGAAAATTCCAGCTGGTTGCGACGCGGTGATCATGCAAGAGCAAACGACCGAAAACGAAAATGGTATCTGCTTTCTACAGCCGAATGCAAAGCCTCAGCAAAATATTCGCCCCACTGGTGATGACATCAAACAAGGCGATGTAGTGCTACATAAAGGGGCTCGCTTGACTTCGCGTGATATCCCAATGATTGCCACACTCGGCATCAGCCATGTGACCGTTTTTCGTAAACCCAAAGTGGCCTTTTTCTCAACTGGAGATGAGCTAAAACCACTCGGTGAACCTCTTGCTGAGGGGCAAATCTATGACAGCAATCGTTATGGCATTAAACCATTAATTGAAAATTTTGGTTGTGAAGCGATTGATCTTGGGATCATTGCTGATTGCCCTGCCACTTTAAAAGCTACCTTTGATAAAGCTCAACATTTGGCCGATGTGGTTATTACTTCTGGCGGCGTAAGTGTAGGCGAAGCTGACTATACCAAAGATATTTTGCAAGAACTCGGAGAAATCGGTTTTTGGAAACTGGCAATAAAACCGGGCAAACCGTTTGCATTTGGAACATTAGATCATGCTTGGTTCTGTGGCTTACCTGGCAACCCCGTTTCAGCCGTATTAACCCTATACGTCCTGGTGCAACCTATGCTGGCTAAATTGGCTGGACACACTCACTGGAAAGCACCGGAGTCCATTCCAGCCATCACTAAAAATGCCTTTAAAAAATCACCGGGCCGTACTGACTACCAACGCGGTATTTACACAATTGAAAATGGCCAGTTTGTTGTTGAAACTACCGGAAACCAAAGTTCGGGGGCATTTCGTTCGATGAGTCTCGCCAACTGTTTTGTGGTGTTAGAACAAGATCGTGGCCGAGTGGAAGTGGGCGAAACCGTCAATATCCAACTTTTTAATCCCAGCTTGTATTAAGGATCACTATGGAGATCCTATCTGATCAAGAGCTACTGCGTTACAACCGACAAATTATTCTCAAACAGTTTGATTTTGAAGGACAAGAAGCACTTAAACAAAGCTCTATTTTAATTCTTGGCGCAGGAGGATTGGGCTGCGCTGCAAGCCAATACCTTGCCACGGCAGGTGTTGGTTCACTCACGCTCATCGATGATGATGTGGTTGAGCTCTCTAATTTACAGCGCCAAGTGCTACATAGTGATGCCGATATTGGACGTAAAAAAGTGGACTCAGCGGCAGAGTCACTGCGTATGCTTAACCCGCATTTAACGGTAAATACCGTTGATCAACGCCTTGAAGATGCACAATTGAAAGCATTAATTGAACAGCATTCTTTGGTGCTGGATGCATCAGATAACCTTGATACTCGTAACCAATTGAATAAACTCTGCTTTCAAACTAAAACACCACTGGTATCTGGTGCTGCGATTCGTATGGAAGGGCAAGTCAGCGTGTTTATGTATCAGCACCCAGACGAGCCCTGTTACCAATGTTTAAGCGCTCTTTTTGGTAGTAACGTGCTCACTTGCGTCGAAGCGGGCGTAATGGCTCCTGTCGTCGGGATTATTGGCG
Organism: Vibrio sp. V01_P9A10T6; assembly: GCF_963877065.1. Classification (NCBI taxonomy): domain Bacteria; kingdom Pseudomonadati; phylum Pseudomonadota; class Gammaproteobacteria; order Vibrionales; family Vibrionaceae; genus Vibrio; species Vibrio sp. V01_P9A10T6. The sequence goes on along the minus strand of NZ_CAWNTB010000199.1, from coordinate 5,073 downwards.
CGGTACAAGCGATGGAAGCGATCAAAGTGATCGCCCAATATGGGCAGGTAAAACAAGGCAAAATTTTGATATTGGACGCTCTTTCAATGACGTGGAGAGAAATGAACTTAATCAAACTCGCTCACTGCCAGACTTGCCAGTAAATGAACGGCAAAGACTCAATAATGTCTTTCTCGTTCGTCCACCGCATCAGCCCACACAATAGGAGAGTTAAACTCATGTCACCACTCGTCTCCCCCCAATGGCTAGCACAAAAGTTAGGCGACCCGCGCACCGTTATTCTTGATTGCAGTATTGAATTCCAAATTCCCAGTGAAACTGAGAAAGATACTCTGCATAACATTCCCGGCGCTCGCCGCTTTGATTATGATGGTGAATTTTGTGACCTACAATCGCCACTACCTCATATGATGCCTAGTGAAGAGCGCTTTAATCAATTAGGACAATCGATCGGTTTAAACCACGATTCGATCGTCGTTGTCTATGACAATAGCGGAACGTTTGCATCACCGAGGGCATGGTGGATGCTCAAAGCAATGGGACATGCGTCGGTATACGTTCTTGATGGTGGATTAACCGAATGGAAACGCCAAGGTTTACCCGTTGTAAAAGAGTACACACATGCCTTTAAACACGGAAACTTCCATGGCACGCTCGATCCTCGCTATTTTGTGAACGCAGACTATGTGCTTGCACAAATAGAGAACCCAGAGAGTTTAGCTGTTGATGCACGTTCACAAGCCCGTTTTTTGGGTCAAATAAAAGAACCAAGAGAAGGCGTGCGCAGCGGCCATATTCCTCACTCTATTTGCTTACCTTTTACAGAGTTGATGAATGGGCATAAGCTTAAATCACCGCAAGATCTACAACCTATTATGCAAGCAACGCTGGCTGCTGGAAAAGAGCAATACATTTTCAGTTGTGGCTCAGGCGTAACCGCCTGCATTGTGCTGCTGGCTGCGCAAATTTGCGGCTACGCAAAACTGTGCGTTTATGATGGTTCGTGGACAGAATGGGGGCAGCGCACTGAGCTGCCTATTGAGCTTTAGTCTCTGAATCAAATCCCCACCATTGTGGGGATTTGATCATGTTTTACAAAGCGTGCTATTTCAACTCATCAGCCATTACTTTGATCAATTCATTTGAAGGATCACCTGAAAGTTCCCATGTAAAAATTCCCCCTAGCTTCGCTGATTTTGCCCATTTGGCTTTGGCGCGCACTGAACGTTCATCTTCATACGAGATAAATACTTTCTTTTCTGCATTCCATAAATATGGTGCTTGCGATTCTTGATCGTAACCATATTGATACCCTTGTGCCGCGCGATAATTTTTCATCAAATCCCAGAACATGAAATAGCCATTTTCACCTGTCCCAAACGGCGCTCCCTGCTGAGACACAAGATCAGCCGTAGGCAAACCACCCTCATAATCTTGAGTGCCTTGCCAACCACGTCCATAAAACGCCGCGCCAATAACCAATTTCTCGCTTGGTATACCCAATTCGATCATTTGATTGATAAATACATCGGCTCCCATTCCCCACCAACTGCGATCCGTCGCATGTAAATTGGTTAAATGGCCCGTTTGCGTTCCCCAACCACCCAGAAAATCATAAGTCATCGCAAACATATTGGTTAAATAAGGGGATACGGCGGGCCAATCTATCTGAGCCGCTTTCGCTCCAACCCCAACAGCAGTAGAAAGTTCATAGTAGCGAGCCGTCTTTTTACTCAACGCATCCAAATCAGCACGTAATGTTTTCATCAGCTCGGTATAGGCCTGTTTTTCTGCTTCTTTTTGTTCGTCGGTCAATTTCGTATCCGGATTCCAAGGCGAAGTAGTTAAACCGCCACCACCCGGATATTCCCAATCGATATCGATGCCGTCAAAGAAGGCGTACTGCTCTATAAGCTCAACCGCTGTTTTGGAAAAATGCTTGATCGTAGCAGGATCTTTTATCATTGCATGGAACGGTTCAGACATTGTCCAGCCGCCAAATGAAGGCAGAATCTTAAGCGTCGGATAGTCTTTCTTCATTTGTGCAAGTTGAGCAAAGTGACCTTTGTAAGGAACTGGTACATTGACTGCGCCAAACTCTTTTTCTAGTGCGGATTTAGTATCAACAACAATCGCACTAAATGGTGCTTTTCCTTCACATTGCTTAGCGATTTGCTTTTGTACGGTTTCACTGGCTCCAGAATGGGGGCCACACATACTCAAAAAGGCGTAAATAACATGAGTCAAGTTCTCTGCTGGAATATCTTTAACTGTGTAGGGGTTTTGCTCATTTTCATATTGCCAATCAGCAAAGTAGCCCGCCACGACGGGTTTGGTTGTCTCTGCGGTGGCGTTAAATGACGCAACAACGAGAAGGGCGATCATCAACTTGTTCATAAGTTTCTCCTTGGGTTTGCGTCAATACAGCAGAGAAATATATTTTAAGTTTAAAAATAATCAGCCAATGCGAGCCAAACTCAGATCTTAAAATCACGTTACAGTTATTGCAGATTAATTTATGAGCCTAAATTCACTAACCTGAATCCACTAACCAATGACGGTTTTCATCTGCTCATCTAAATTCAATACCGTTAACGCGTTGCTTACGCTGGTGGCAATCACATCAATTGCACCGGTGCGTAGCGCCCCAAGCAGCGCTAAAGGTTTGCTGTTTTCAGCCGCGATAGCGATCACCTCAGCAATCGGTCGAAATTCGTCAATCCCTAACCCAATCACACGATCGCTCATCACCGTATTGGCAGCTTTACCGTGGATATCAAAAAAATCATAACCAGCGAAATCCCCTACCACACCTTGCTGTAAACGCGACTGCACCACTTCATCGGCGGTAAACCAACCGAGATCGACCATGTAGCTGTTTTCACACATATCCCCAATACCCACTAACGCAATGTCTGCCTTACGTGCTAAATCTAAGGTTTGTTTGACGGTTGCATTTTGCATAAACGCTAATTTTTGTTCGCGATTTTCAGCATAGGCAGGCGCATAAAGCGTTTCAGAGCTTCCACCGTATTTTTTGGCCAGTTGCCGACAGATATGATCCGCATTAAACATCCCACCTCTTGGGTGAATGCCACCAATACTACAGACAAACTTACACTCTCGCGGTGTGATCACGCCAATATGATGCGCAACGGCCGATACATTTCGACCTTGACCAACGGTCACAACCATGCCGTTTTTTAGCGTACTGGTCAGGTAATTGGAAACCAACCCCGCCACTTGTTGGCGCTGCAACTCTTCGCTAGGTTGGTCAAGTGCAACCAGCGCACGTTTTACGCCAAAGCGTTCAATTAGTCGCTGCTCAATTTTGGCACTAAAAACAGGGTGATATTTCACCGTAATTTCGACAATCCCTTCATCGCGTGCCTGTTTAAGCATTCGTCCTACTTTGGCTCGTGAAAGAGAAAACTTTTTCGAAATCTCTTCTTGAGTTGCACCATCTTGGTAATAAGCCACTGAAATTTCAGTTAATAAGTCAGTATTTTCGATAGAAATATCTTGATTGGGAGTGGTCATACGGGATCTCATGGTCAATATTGTGCGCAGAATAACGACAATTGAGCATTTGCTCATTGACCTAGCATAGGTTAAGCCTCATTTACTTTGCAACATTTGCTCACGGAAATTACATTTTCTCACTCTAATCAATGCACAGTAACGTTCGCTTTCAACCCTTGATAAATCTAAGCAAACGTTTATTTATCAGCACTTAGATTAATTCACAAAAAAATAGTTGATTGATATCACTATAACCTCAGAACAGCGATTGACTTTCCCAGTGGATAAGATAAATATGGCTACATCATTTACTCAACGATCGAGCAAATGTTCAACACAAATGTTCGGTCGCTGGAAATAATTGAGTTAGCTTTTCTGGCATGTGTAAGACATGACTATGTGATTGCTAACCCGCTTGCAAATGCCCAGCAAACTCAAAATCTGGCTTGGCCCAAAGAAATAGGATGATCGATATGAGCAATAAATTAGAGCAACTTCGTAAAATGACGACTGTTGTTGCTGACACTGGTGAAATTGACGCAATCAAAAAATACCAACCAGAAGATGCGACCACTAACCCATCTCTCATTCTTAAAGCGGCTCAAATTGCAGAATACGCGCCACTGATTGATGCTTCTATCGCATACGCAAAAACACAGAGCTCAGACAAGGCTCAACAAGTTCAAGATACTTGTGACATGCTTGCTGTCAATATCGGTAAAGAGATCCTAAAAACGATTCCGGGCCGTATTTCTACCGAGGTCGATGCTCGCCTCTCTTATGATATGGAAGGTAGCGTGACAAAAGCGCGCCAACTGATCAAAATGTACAACGATGCTGGCATTACTAACGACCGTATTTTGATCAAGCTGGCTTCAACCTGGGAAGGTATTCGCGCAGCAGAGATCCTTGAAAAAGAAGGCATCAACTGTAACCTGACTCTATTATTCTCCTTTGCTCAAGCACGCGCGTGTGCAGAAGCAGGCGTATTCCTGATTTCTCCATTCGTCGGCCGTATTATGGATTGGTATAAAGCCAAAGAAGGCCGTGATTTTGCACCGCAAGAAGATCCTGGTGTATTGTCCGTGACTGCTATTTACAATTACTACAAAGAACATGGCTACAAGACAGTCGTGATGGGCGCAAGCTTCCGTAATATCGGTGAAATTTTAGAGTTAGCAGGCTGTGATCGTTTGACTATTGCCCCTTCTTTACTGGCAGAACTCGAAGCAGCTGAAGGTGAAGTGGTTGAAAAACTGGTTGACTCTCAAGGTAACAAAGAACGCCCTGCAGCAATGACCCATGCAGAGTTCCTATGGGAACATAACCAAGACCCAATGGCCGTAGAAAAATTAGCGGAAGGCATCCGTAACTTTGCCATTGACCAAGGCAAACTTGAAGTCATGATTGCAGCCAAGTTGTAATCCACTTACGAATTAAAATTTGGGGAACGATTAACGTTCCCCTTTCCTTTCTAACTCTATTATTTGTCGGTAATTATTATGGAACGTAAACAATTAGCCAATGCCATCCGTGCTCTTAGTATGGACG
>NZ_CAWNTB010000198.1:0-16576 GCF_963877065.1 Vibrio sp. V01_P9A10T6 | reverse complement strand
GCTACATGGCCGAGTCTAAAGCCGGTGAATTGTTGCTTGCGGTGGGCATTCCTCTTGAACAGCACTTTGGTTTGATGAGCGAAGTGGCACCAGGTTGGAAACTGCGTGTGCTATTGGCGCAAGTTTTGTTTGCTGAACCACACATCATGCTGCTTGACGAACCAACCAACAACTTGGATATGGATACCATTCGCTGGCTAGAAGATACGCTAAACCAACGTAACTGCACCATGATCATCATCTCGCACGACCGTCACTTCTTAAACAGCGTATGTACACATATGGCTGACTTGGATTATGGTGAACTACGTCTTTACGCGGGTAACTATGACGAGTACATGACGGCAGCATCGCAAGCGCGTGCTCGTCTGCTCTCTGATAATGCTAAGAAGAAAGCACAGATTGCTGAACTGCAAACTTTCGTTGCACGCTTTTCTGCGAACGCATCTAAAGCGAAGCAAGCGACGTCACGAGCTAAGCAGATTGACAAGATCCAATTGGACGAAGTTAAAGCGTCTAGCCGCCAAAACCCTTTCATTCGTTTTGAACAATCGAAAGAGTTGTTCCGCAACGCGTTAGAAGTTGAAAACCTTAGCCAAGGTTTTGAAAACGATCTATTCAGTAACTTCAACGCCATTTTTGAAGTAGGCGAACGCGTAGCGATCATTGGTGAAAACGGCGTCGGTAAAACAACACTGCTTAACACCTTAGCAGGTGTACTTGAGCCTCGTAGCGGCAGCTATAAATGGTCTGAAAACGCAAATATTGGTTACTACGCTCAAGATCACGCGCACGATTTTGCCGAAGATATGAACCTGTTTGACTGGATGAGCCAATGGCGTCAAGAAGGGGATGACGAGCAAGTGATCCGCAGCTTCTTAGGGCGCATGTTGTTTGGCCAAGATGACATCAAGAAATCTGTTAAGGTCATCTCTGGTGGTGAACAAGGTCGTATGTTGCTTGGTAAACTAATGATGCATAAGCCAAACATGCTGTTGATGGATGAGCCAACCAACCACATGGACATGGAATCGATCGAATCGCTCAACACGGCGTTGGAGAACTACAAAGGGACTCTGTTCTTCGTATCTCACGACCGCGTATTTGTGGACTCACTGGCAACGCGCATCATTGAAATTCGTGATAACAAACTGACCGATTTCAAAGGCACTTATGCTGAATTCTTGAAATCTCGTGGCGTAAACTAATCCACGGTTTACTCTTAAGAAAAGGCTTCCTGCGGGAGGCCTTTTTAATGCCTGCAATCTGGAACGAGCCAAAAAATAGAGTGCATTAAAATGGAGCACACGTTCCAATTTGGTGCGCTTCTTATGAATGCGTTCATTCTTCCATCATGCAACAACTCCCTTGATATTTATATAATTCACTCTATTTCAATAAGTTATTTGATATTGAAAAGTTATTGATTCATTTGTTTATTTTGGAATGTATTTTGCTTTAAGGCTGTTCAATACCAATAACTCACTATATTGGTGAGAAAATAATCAAGTAGCACAGGATTGGTGCACAACATTTCAATGGAGAATCACTAAGATGACTCAAACCGTAAGTCAGGTTCAAGGTGCCGTACAAGCCCTGACTCAAAGTTCTGATACGCTATTTTTGCTGCTCGGAGCAATCATGGTGTTTTTAATGCACGCCGGATTTGCCTTTCTTGAGGTGGGGACTGTGCGTAAAAAGAACCAAGTGAACGCGCTGGTAAAAATTCTCGCCGATTTCGGTATTTCTACGATCGCCTATTTTTTTATCGGTTACTGGATAGCCTACGGCGCTCATTTCTTTGCTGATGCACAAACCCTTGCCCAAGGGAACGGCTATCATCTAGTTAAGTTCTTTTTTCTATTGACGTTTGCCGCCGCTATTCCTGCTATCGTTTCTGGAGGCATTGCCGAGCGCGCTCGGTTTTACCCCATTCTCATTGCTACTTTTTTCACCGTTGGGGTTGTTTATCCGCTGTTTGAGGGAATGATTTGGAATGGCAATTATGGCGTGCAAAGCTGGTTTGAAGCTAAATTCGGTGCTGGTTTTCACGATTTCGCTGGTTCGGTGGTCGTGCATGCGGTCGGCGGATGGATTGCATTCATCGCTGTCATGTTTCTAGGAATGCGTAAGGGAAGAGTACGTGCAGGAAAGCACACCAACTTTGCTCCATCCAACATTCCGTTCCTAGCACTGGGCGCGTGGATCCTTTGTGTGGGCTGGTTTGGTTTTAACGTCATGTCAGCGCAAACATTAAATGGAATTAGTGGATTAGTCGCGATGAACTCTTTAATGGCCATGACTGGTGGTATTTTAGCAGCGTTAATTGTCGGAAAAAATGACCCTGGCTTTATCCACAATGGTCCTCTAGCGGGATTAGTCGCGGTGTGTGCAGGATCGGACTTGATGCACCCACTGGGTGCCTTAGTGACGGGAGTGGTAGCGGGTGCTTTATTTGTTTGGTTGTTCACTCAACTACAAAACCGAACGAGAATAGACGATGTATTAGGTGTATGGCCATTACATGGTGTTTGTGGTGCATGGGGCGGGATTGCCGCTGGTATTTTTGGCCAATCATCACTCGGCGGCCTAGGTGGTGTCAGCCTCGCCGTTCAACTACTAGGAACCTTATTGGGTATTTCAGTGGCAGTATTAGGTGCCGCAATCGTTTATGGCTCTCTCAATGTATTGACTGGATTGCGTTTATCTGAAGAAGACGAATTTAACGGCGCGGATTTGGCTATTCATAAAATCTCCGCCATTAACGAAGATTGATTACATATAGACCGAAGTCGCGGGGTACTTCGGTCTATTTCATAGCTCGGTTTATGTCACAGAAAATAAGCAATCAATGGCCATTTTATACTATGGTCTAACCCTCAAAACTACTGTTGTTATTGCATCGGTGCTAAGCTAGCAAAAAAGTGTGCAATAAGGACATAGTATGAATTTCCCTTACAAGAATATCGTGATCCTCACGGGGGCAGGCATTTCAGCGGAATCAGGCATCAAAACATTTCGTGCTCAAGATGGGTTATGGGAAAGCCATAAAATAGAGGATGTCGCGACCCCTGAAGGTTTCGCACGTGATCCCGATCTCGTACAGGATTTCTATAATCAGCGTCGTCGAAAACTCCAATCTGAATCAATACAACCTAACGCTGCCCACATCGCGCTTGGTAAATTAGAGCAAGAGCTAGAGGGAAACGTAACGATTATTACGCAGAATATTGATAACCTTCATGAGCGGGGTGGTAGCAAACAGGTGATTCATATGCACGGTGAGCTGCTTAAAGCACGCTGCAGCGTTTCTAACCAAGTAATAGAGCATAAAGACGACATTCTGAGCGGAGAGCTTTGTCATTGCTGTCAAATACCAGCTCAAATGCGACCTCATATTGTTTGGTTTGGCGAAATGCCACTACGCATGGGCGATATTTATTCAGCACTCGAGACGGCTGATCTTTTTATCTCTATCGGTACATCGGGCGTTGTTTATCCTGCTGCAGGCTTTGTTCATGATGCCAGAATGCACGGCGCGCACACCATTGAGATCAACTTAGAGCCCAGTGCCGTTGAAAGTGAGTTTGAGGAAAAACGCTACGGTAAAGCCAGTATTGAAGTTCCGCGGTTAGTGGAAGAGATATTAGGGTTAGAAATGCCAAAAAAGAAACACGCCTAGAGTAGGCGTGTTATCTAAACATTGAATATGATCAATTATTTACTTTGAGCTTCTGGAAGTATTCGTCGTACAACACATTCGCTTCTCCCACCTCATCTTGCCAAAACCCGCTGTCCATCACAGATTGTGGAGGGAAGATATTAGGATCATTGGCGAAAGATTTGGGTAACAGTGAATAGGCTGTTTTAACGGGAGTTGGGTAACCAATTTCTAATGCGATTTTTGCTGCATTCTCAGGGCGCAATAAGAAATCAATCATCTTATGAGCCGCATCAACGTTTTTGGCCCCGGCCGGAATGGATATGCTATCCATCCAGAAAATCGCGCCTTTTTCTGGCCAAATAATGTCAATTGAAGCGCCTTCTTGGCGGGCCATATACGCCGAGCCATTCCATAACATACCTAAAGAAACTTCACCCGCTAAAAAAGGGTTTGCCGGAAAGTCGGAGTTGAACACTAACACGTTTGGAATCAGTTTTTTAAGCTCTTCATAGGCCGCTTTAATTTCGTCAGGATCCGTCGTATTAGGTGAGTAACCAAGCTTACTCAGTGCAATATGGAACACTTCACGAGCATCGTCCATCATCATCAACTGACCTTCCCATTTAGCATCCCATAAGTCGCCCCAGTTTTTGATCAGTGATTTATCAAGCATATCGGTATTAATACCAATCCCCGTTGCGCCCCAGATATAAGGGATAGAAAATTTGTTGTTTGGGTCGAACGATTTATTGAGATAGTTAGAATCAAGATCAGCAAAATGAGAAAGCTTAGCGTGGTCAATCTCCTGCAACATGCCTTCTTTACGCATTTTAGAAACAAAGTAGGTGGATGGCACGACAAGATCGTAGCCGGAACCTTGAGTCTTTAATTTGGCATACATGCTTTCATTAGACTCATAGGTTGAGTAAATGACTTTAATTCCTGTCTCTTTGGTGAAATCTTCGAGAACGTCGTGGGGGATATATTCAGACCAGTTGTAAAAATAAAGCTCTTGATCTGCAGCCATTGCAGGCGTAGTGAATAGAGTTGCTGCGCAAATAGCGCCAGCATACAGTGTGCTTTTCATTACGTTTCCATTTTAGTCGGTGCCAAAGCTTAACTAGGCAAGGGTGCGTGATACGAAAGTGCAAAGTATACCAGTTTTAACGAAAATAGGCAGCTAGTGCTGCCTATTTCATACTTTTTGCGGAATTATTGACCCGCTTTTAACTTCATAAAGTAATCTTCATACTGCACAGTTTTTTCACCAACGGCAGATTGCCATTCAACACGATCTAAATCATCTTGAGATGGGAAAAGAGCAGGGCTGTCTTTAAATTTCTCATTAGACGCTTTCACGCCGGTTAAATAACCCGTGTCGCGAGAAATTTGTTCTGCAATTTCTGGACGTAGCAAGAAGTCGATCATCTTATGTGCGGCTTCTACGTTTTTGGCACCAGAACTGATAGCAAAGTTGTCAACCCAACCGATACCGCCTTCTTTAGGGAAAACAAGCTTAATTGGCAAGCCTTCTTTTTGCGCCGCTGCAGCAGAGCCATTCCACAGCATACCTAAGCCAACTTCACCAGAGAGGTAAGGAGCGGCAGGGTTATCTGAGTTAAATACCAATACATTGGGCATTAGTTTTTGCAGCTCAGCGTAGGCCTCATCAATTTGCTTTTCATCCGTAGTGTTACCTGAGTAACCTAACTTACGAAGGGCAATGTGGAATACCTCACGAGTATCATCCATCAACATTAGCTGGCCTTTCAACTCTGGGTTCCATAGGTCACCCCAGCTTTGGAAATCATTGGGATCATACATATCGGTATTAACCGCAAGCCCAGTGATAGCAACCACGTGTGGAATTGAATAATCATTATTTGGATCGTAAGGTTTATTCAAATAGTTGTTATCAAGGTTTTTAAAGTTGCTTAATTTAGACTTATCAATCTTTTGTAACATACCTTCATCGCGCATTTTAGAAACGAAGTAGGTGGATGGAACAACAAGATCATAACCTTGGTTGTGAGTTTTTAGCTTTGCATACAGGGTTTCATTTGATTCATAAGTTGAATAAATGACCTTGATGCCGGTCTCTTTTGTAAACTGCTCTAGAAGACCACTGTTAATGTACGGCCCCCAGTTCATGAATACTAGTTCCTTGTTTTCATCCGCTGTTACTGCTCCAGAGAACAAAGAAAGCGCACATGCACTACCAGCTAATAGAGTAGCCCATTTTTTCATTGACGTTAGCTCCAAACCAAACGTTGCCTATTTTTAGGCGTTAGATAGAAAAACAGAATGACGATTTGTCATTCTGTTTCGCGTAATGTATTACAAGATGTCGATTCTACTTCACTTTTTCCCTTGCTAACAACTGTGATGTGATTACTAGAGCCAATGAGACAACTAACATCACGGTCGCCAGAGCGTTAACTTCTGGGGAAATGCCAACTTTAACCATAGAATAAATCTTCAATGGTAAAATCTCGTAAGTAGGGCCGGTTACAAACGAGCTAATGATCACATCATCTAATGACAGTGTGAAACTCAGCAACCAACCAGCCGCAACTGCCGGTTTCGCTAATGGCAAAATGATTTTGGTCAAAATCACCCATTCGCCAGCACCGAGATCTTTGGCAGCTTCGAGCATCTTTACATCAAATCCGTTGAGGCGACTGTAAACAGTCACAACAACGAAAGGTAAGCAGAATGTAATGTGTGCAATCAACAAAGTAAGAAAACCTAGCTGAGCACCTAACACTAAGAATAGCGCAAGTAGCGAAATTGCCATGACAATATCTGGGGACATCATCACAACAAACAACATACCATTAACTGCACGTTTACCTTTAAATTGATAACGAAAAAGGGCTACAGCAGTTAAACTGCCAATCAGCGTCGCTGCTGTGGCTGAAAAAACCGCTACATTCAGCGAGTGCCATGCGGCCTGAACTAAGCTGTCGTTTGCAACTAAAGCGTGGTACCACTTGGTAGTGAAACCGCCCCATTTAATACCAAATTTGTTGTCATTAAATGAGTTTACAATCAGCACTATGATCGGTAGGTATAGAAATACATACACTAAACTCATAAAGCTAAATCTAACTGTTTTGCCCATTAGTCTAGCTCCACTTTCTTATTCAATAACTTACCAGCACGATAGTATGCATAAAGCATTACAGCCATCGCCAGAGTCAAGGCAATGCTGGTCGCGGCGCCAAATGGCCAATCACGAGCATTCAATACTTGGCTCTTAATCACGTTACCAATCAGTAGGTTTTTCGCACCACCGAGTAAGTCAGCAATATAGAACATACCTAATGCTGGCAGTAACACCAATAAGCAGCCCCCGATGATACCCGGCATGGTCAATGGCAATACTACCTTGAGCAAAGTTTGAAGCTTATTTGCCCCTAGATCTCGCGCGGCTTCAATGTAGGTATCGTCCAATTTTTCAATAGCAGAATAGAGCGGAAGAATCATAAAAGGCAGCAAGATGTAAACCAAGCCAATCATTACCGCTGTCTCGGTGTACATAATACGCAGTGGTTTGTCTATGATGTCTAAAGCCATTAAAGCTTGGTTTAAGATGCCTTGCGTGCCCAGAACTATTTTTAATCCGTAGGTACGAATAAGAGAGTTCGTCCAAAAAGGAACAATCACCAAAAACAGCATAATTGGACGCCATTTTTGTGGCATTTTTGCGACAATGTAGGCAAATGGATAACCAATAACCAAGCAGAGAAGGGTAGCCACAATTGCCATATAGAAAGAGTGCATGAGCACTTTGGCGTAAAGTGGATCCAATAGGCGTGTATAGTTATCAAGCGTGAAGGTCATTTCAATTAAGTTGGCTTCATCGCGAGTCAAAAAGCTAGTACCAATGATCATAACGTTAGGGATTAGCACAAACAGCACTAACCACCCAACAATCAATGTGATAATAGCATTTTGAAGATTAAGCTTCTTGCTCATCATCGAGTACTACCTCCCAGCTTTCAACCCAAGTGATAGCGACTTTCTGGCCGAGAGAATGGTCCACATCAGGATCATCTTCGTTAAAAAATTCGCTAACCGTCACGCGCATGCCTGATTCTTCCAATTCGACTACAGATTCTAGAGTCATGCCTTTGTAGGTACGTTCTGTCACGTGTCCAACAATGCCTTTTTCTTCTGACTCTTTAATCTCTTCGATGCGAAGATCTTCAGGACGCAGCAAAACTTGTAGTTTGTGTCCGGGTTGTACATTTTGATCGTGGTAAACCACCGCTTCAACACCTTCGATATGTGCACGAATACGCTTATCGTCAATTCGTTCAATCGTTTCAGCATTAAATACGTTGATCTCACCGATGAAGCGAGCAACAAATAGGTTTTTAGGGTCTTCGTAAATTTCACGTGGAGAGCCATCTTGCTCAATTTTCCCTTCACGCATAACAATAATGCGATCCGACATTGATAAAGCTTCTTCTTGATCGTGCGTAACGAAGATAAAGGTGATCCCAAGCTGACGTTGAAGCTGCTTAAGCTCCATTTGCATCTGCTTACGCAGTTTATAGTCAAGCGCGGATAAAGATTCGTCTAGCAACAGAACCTTAGGTTTATTAACAACGGCACGCGCGATGGCGATACGTTGTTGTTGACCACCAGAAAGTTGACTTGGTTTACGCTGGGCCATCGCGTCGAGACGTACCATCCGCAGTGCTTCCATCACACGGGGTTCAACGTCCGCCGTTGGCACTTTTTGCATACGCAAACCAAACGCGACATTTTCAAATACTGTCATATGTGGGAAAAGTGCATAGCTTTGAAAGACGGTGTTAACGTGTCTCTGTTCAGCAGGAACTTTTGTAACATCTTGATTATCAAGAGTAATTGAACCTTGATCTGCGGTTTCAAAACCTGCAATCATTCTTAGTACTGTTGTTTTACCACAGCCAGAAGGACCAAGTATCGTTAAGAATTCGCCATGATTAACATCAAGGTTTAGGTTGCCAATGATTTCCTTACCATCGAAACTTTTACTGATACCAGAAAGACGAACTACTGGTTTTCCTACTGATTTTTTTACGTTCAACGTCTGTTTTTCTCCCACCTTGGTCTATAGGGATGCCTATCTTACGACCTGTCGCTATACACAATTGAGGCGCGCATCATAATCACCAAAAGAGTGAATTCAAAGCGTTTTCTTATATTGATACAGAAAAAGTTTTGTAGGTAGCAGTAAAGATTGATTACCATACAGAACTAACTAACTGTTCAATGCTTTCAAGTGGTTAATTATCAACCAAACACATAATAATGCAAGATCAGATTAGGCTTCTGATTTTGGACTAGAGTGTATTGCAGTATAATGACAATAACTTTGTGACCCAAATACAGGCAACTTGCTTTTCCGTTGCCTAGGACATTTTATGAATAATGATATTGAAAAAGATTTCAATTTAGGCGGTAGTGTAGAGCATGCGCTCAAGGGAGATTACGAGCTAAAAGTCAACGCCGTGCTCAAAGAGGCATGGGATTGTACGATCAAGCAATTTATCTCCTTTTCTCCTTCCATCGTGATTCTTTTATTTGTGCAGCTTGCGATCTTCTATATTGCTTTAAAATTGCAACTGGGTGATCCATCACTAATCTTGGATGCGTTAGAAACACCAGAAGCTTTCACAGGCAATATTGTGCAAGCTATTTTTGTGGCTAATTTTAGCTATGAGGTCGTTAGTGCACCTATTTATGCTGGCGTGAGCTTGATGGCGATGAGTCATGTCGCTGGGTTAAGAACACAGCCAAGACATATAGGTAAGGGATTACAGTTCACCATCCCAGTGATTTTAGCAACGCTATTCAGCTTATTACTGCAAGGTGTAGCAGGAATGATTTTTCCATTGCTATCAATGTATTTGAGTATTGCGTTTAGCCAATCCATCTTATTGATCTGCGAAAAACGGGTTCCACCTATGCAATCACTGCTATTATCCTTACGCGCAGTCAATAAAAAAATCGTTCCTATTGCCGTGATTTATTCCGTGATCATGCTGATGTTCGTTGCCGCCGCGCTCTTTTATGGGATAGGTTTCATTTTTGTATTACCTTTCTTCTTCCATGCTAAAGGGATTATTTATCGTAATATGTTCGGCATCAAACTAAAGATCATAGCGACTAATCAATCCGACAATAATCCAAATTCTCAGGTGTTCAATGCGTAAAATAATCTTACTTACCGCCATCTCGCTCGTGGTTGTGAGTTGCAGCGTTTATTACGTCAAGCAAACCTCAACCGAGACGACTTACAAAAGTGACATTCCATCTTTGCAAGGTGCAAGAGCTATTGGCAAAGCGCCTGACTTCTCAGCCATCGATGATGTGAATGAGAAAAAGCATGCTTTTTTTTCTTTCTTAAAACCAGGGATAGCTTGGGAAAATTTACGTGTTTTGCGAGAGCGTGAAATATTAGAGAGGATTGCACAACATCATCTAAGCAATCAGATAGCCAAAAGTGACTATAGTGAGGCGCAAAAACTCTCTAAGCGATATGAAGTACCGATTCCTGCGGAAGGCATCACTAGCGCCTGGTTAGAAAACATGCTGCATCGAGTTGACGTTTTACCCGAAGCGTTAGTCTTGACCCAGGCAGCGAATGAATCAGCTTGGGGAACCTCTCGCTTTGCAACTGAAGGAAACAACTATTTCGGTCAATGGTGTTACAGTGTAGGGTGCGGGTTGGTACCTTTGCAACGAGTGGAAGGTATGACTCACGAAGTGGCGAGTTTTGGTTCTGTTCAAGAGTCAATCCACGGTTACTTCATGAATGTTAACCGCAACTCCGCTTATCATGATTTACGAGAGATTCGTTTTCGATTAAGAAAAAATAATGCCGATTTATTGAGTGCCGATAGTGCCATGGAGATGACCAATGGCTTACTGAAATACTCAGAGCGCGGAGAAGCTTATGTGCAAGATCTTCAATCTATGATGCGTCACAATCAGCCTTTCTGGACAGAATAATAATGAAAAAAAGAACACTTACCTTATTACTGACAACGCTATGCCTTGCTAACGCATTTCCCGTTAACGCTCAAGAGTATATGTTTACATACTCCAAGTTGTTTTCAGCAATGAAAAATAACGTGAAAGAAGAGTACCCCAATGTCAAAGTCGCTTATTATTTCCTTAATGCCAATACCAAGCAGCTCTGCCCAATAGAGAAGGCTTGGATGGAAAAAGAAAAGCACTATGAAGCGTTGAAAGTCAGTAGCAACCACGAGCTACTACTTCCTTTAGACGATCATTTACGGCAAGCGAATCCGTTAGTGTTTGTCGATACTCCTCAAGATATGCGTTGTGACTTTTCGACTGTTGTTATGGCAAAAGAGCAGTTCAAAGGAGAAATATCTTACCAGCAGGTCGCCATCTTATTACCTCAGATGCAAAAATTACTGGAAGAGCTCGGCGGGATGTTTGCGAGTTGGTTCACACCCGATGTTTCTGGTGTCACACTCGAATTTGCCAATAATTTGAATTCGGTCATTCAGTTGAGTAACGGCGAAACCATTAACATAGAAAATGGCAAAGCCCAAGTGGATCTCAGTCAACTGGGTGAAGGTGGATCGATGCAGTTACCACAAGAAACGGTTCGCGTGTTACCTTATCTTCCCAAAGCAAAACATTAGACATGTTGGGCTAATATCAATAGGGCTGCATTCGCAGCCCTTACTCGTTTTATCTTTGTAGGAATATCAAAGATTGGTGACATCCAACTTCAAACTAGGATCAAACTCCATCACGCTATCCTCATCTTCGAGCGCTAGGATTGGCATCTCTTCTTTATCAAAACCAATGTCGCCGCCATTAATAACGCCTGAATCACGGTTAATCGACTTAAAGTCAAACAACTTGAAATCAGCCAAATGGCTAGGCACTACATTTTGCATTGCACTAAACATGGTCTCGATGCGCCCAGGGAACTGTTTATCCCAGCCATTTAGCATTTGCTTAATGTTTTGACGTTGCATGTTTGGCTGAGAGCCACATAGATTACATGGAATAATCGGATACTCTCGCATGTTCGCATATTTGATAATGTCTTTTTCACGACAGTAGGCTAGAGGGCGAATTACCACATGTTCACCGTTATCAGACACAAGTTTAGGTGGCATTCCTTTGATCTTTCCACCATAAAACATGTTCAAAAATAGCGTTTCTAGAATGTCGTCACGGTGATGGCCTAACGCAATTTTCGTCGCACCGAGTTCTTTGGCTGTACGGTACAAAATGCCGCGGCGTAAGCGTGAACAAAGTGAGCAGGTGGTTTTCCCTTCAGGGATCTTATCTTGAACAATAGAATACGTGTCTTCTTCAATAATTTTATATTCAACGCCTAGCTGCTCTAAGTACTGCGGCAGAATGTGTTCAGGAAATCCGGGCTGTTTTTGATCAAGATTCACGGCAATAAGCTCAAAGCTAACAGGGGCACTTTTCTGAAGGCTCATTAGAATATCCAGCATGGTAAAGCTATCTTTACCGCCAGAAAGACATACCATAATACGGTCGCCATCTTCAATCATATTAAAGTCAGCAATGGCTTGACCCGTATTACGACGGATACGCTTCTGAAGTTTATTGAAATTATATTGTTGAGCTTTGGTGCGCTCTTGAATTTGCTCAGTCATCAGTGTCTGGTCTTTAATCTTTAAAACAAAATAGAGTGCGTATGATACGGATAAATAGCGCAGATGCCAGATCTAACAAGTAAGGAAGATAAAAAATCCCCCTCGTCTATGACAAGGGGGATCGATGATAGATCGGGCTATTTTAAATAGAGGTTTTAGGATCTAAAGGGCTCACGTAGCCATGCGGCTTTAATGCTAAAACATCACAGTTAATTTTATCAATGACTTGTTCTGCCGTGTTGCCAATAAATACTGCCGATAACCCTGTACGCCCCGTCGTACCAAGAATAACCATCGCCGCATTGAGCTTTTCGGCTGCTTGAGGAATGACGTCTTCAGGCAAGCCTTGTTCTACAAGTGTTTGCGATTCATCTATACCATGCTTTTGTCGCAATGCCTTCATTGCCATCAAGTGGTGACCACGAACAGCATCAGTGTAGGTCATTGGATCAAACTCTGGCAGCTCAATGGTAATATTCGCTGGCGTAATAGGGTATGAATTCACCAGATAAGGTGTCGCACCTAAACGAGTGGTGAGGCTTTTTAGTTGTTCAACCATGCAATCATTTAAATCAATATGAGCCGGATTTTCTGACCCCACATGTACCGAAGCGATTATATTCGCATTCTGTGGCCAATCTGAATTTTTAACCAATAGCACTGGAGTTGGGCATTTACGCAATAAGTGCCAATCTGTCGGTGTAAAAATAACGGATTCCAGGACATCATGCTTGCGCGTCCCTTTGATCAGAATGTCATGTTCTCCGTAAAAAATCTCAGCAATAATCGCTTCATAAGGGCGGTTATGCCACACCACTTTCACTTCAAATTGGATCGAACTATCAATATACGGTTCAGCTACTTTCCTCATCCATTGCTCGCGCTGATGGATAACACCACGTCGCATAGCATCACGTTCGTCAACAGAGAGCATCGACGTCATGTCATAAGAGAAATCATAAATAGATAGAAAAAAGGTAATGTGACTGGAAGAGGTGCTTTGTTGTGCTAGCTGTATAGCTCTGGCAAGGGCGGGTTGTTCATCGTGGTTGATGTCAGCGACCACCAAAATCTTGTTATAAATACTCATATCGACTCCTTAATTGTGGAGGAGGGCGTTAGAGTTACTTTAGCTCATAACCAACGAGAATTTTAGAAAAAAAGAGAGTTTTTAACAGAAGTATGACGTAGCTCATTTAAGAGCTACCTCATTGAAGTTACTTAGTTTCTTTAGATACGCCTGCCAGTTCCATGAGTTGGTCATGGTCAAGGATTGTGATGTATTTGCCTTTAACGCTAAGGATTTCAGACTTCTGAAAACGGCCGAGTAGACGACTGATCGTTTCAACAGTGAGACCAAGGTAGTTACCGATATCACCACGAGTCATTGTCAGACGAAACTCTCTAGGACTAAAGCCGCGCTGAGAGAAACGAGTCGACAAGTTATAAAGAAAAGCCGCTAATCTTTCTTCTGCATTCTTTTTAGATAGCAGAAGAATCATCTCTTGGTCGCCCTTAATTTCATTACTCATCAAGCGCATAATTTGTTGACGTAACTTAGGCATTTTACCCGAAAGATCATCAAGAATTTCGTAGGGTATTTCGCATACCATTGATGTTTCTAGAGCCTGAGCAAAGCTAGGATGAGAATCATCAGTGATCGCGTCAAAACCAACTAAATCACCCGCTAAATGAAACGCAGTGATTTGTTCATCACCTTGCTCAGTAATGGTATAACTTTTAATTGTACCTGAGCGAATAGCGTAGAGAGACTTAAGGTCGTCACCAGCTTTAAATAGCTCTTGGCCCTTTTGGATAGGTTTTTTACGCTCAATAATTTGATCAAGTTGATCAAGTTCAGATTCATTGAGAGTAAAAGGAATACAAAGCTGGCTAATGCTGCAATCTTGACAGTGAATTGCACAACCACCAGATTGAATGCGCTTTGCCGCTGGCTTATCAGAAATCATAACAACCTTTCACTTTTTGATGTACATCAATATTTTAGCACCCATTACCCCTAAAGGATAGCGAAAAAAGATGCCATAAATCAGACAGCTACCACGTAGATGATAAAATACTCACGGCTCCATAACCCGTGTATAGACCATAGAGTATGATAAAAATCGCAGCAAAATGACGAAATATGAATGATTGTTGAATGTTCTTCAAACGGGTCGCGCCATAACCAACAAGAAGCATCGCAGGTAAGGTTCCCAGACCAAAAGAGGCCATAACCAGTGCCCCTGACAGTGCACTACCGGACACAACAGACCAAGTCAGTACCGAGTAAACTAGCCCACAAGGTAACCACCCCCAGATAAACCCAAAAGGGAGAGCGAACCACGTTTTCCTAAGCGGGAGCAATGATTGCCCAAAAGGCGAAATAAAACTCCAGATTTTTTGCCCAACCTTCTCCAGCTTTAACAGACCAAACCACCAACGGCCAACATACAATCCAAGTACAATCATTAGGACTGCCGCAATGAGCCGCAACCAAATCAACGCATGATTAAGTGTAGAAAATTCGGATAGCGAGGCGGCGAGGCCTCCTAATAAACCGCCAAACAGCATATAGCTGGCAATACGCCCAAGGTTGTAAAAAACAAGCAGTATTGGGAGTCGATCACTGCGTTTTTCACCTAAGGTCAAAAGAGAAGCAATTCCGCCACACATTCCCATACAGTGGCCAGCTCCAAGTAAACCGATAAAGAAAGCACCAATCCAATCTGCGGTCATTTTTTCTCTTCTTTTGATGAGGTAAGTTCATCTTCATCAAACAAAATATTGTGTCCTTGGCGTTCTAAATCTTCAAACTGTTCGCTTTTTACTGCCCATAAGAAGATGATGACGGCGATCGTAACCAAAACGATCGCTATGGGGATCAATATATAAAGACTTTCCATCTACTTATCCCTCTTTTTGAGTAGTCGAAGAGAATTAGATACCACAATAATCGAACTCGCCGACATACCCACAACGGCAATGTAAGGAGCAACCAGCCCCGCAACGGCGAGTGGCAAAACAATAATATTGTATCCAAGTGACCACGCTAAATTTTCCCGAATGATTTTGCGAGCTTTTAACGCTAAGCTTCTGGCTTCCAATAATCTGTCGAGTTTATCACCAAGTAAAACCATATCAGCGGATGCTTTTGCGACATCGGTTCCACCACCCATAGCGACTGATAAGTGCGCACCAGCAAGCGTTGGCGCATCATTAATGCCATCGCCAATCATCATGGTGATATCATCATCTGGTAACGACTTTAAGTAACTCAGTTTATCTTCTGGTTTGGCATTCGATACGACAATATCGATGTCCATTTCGGCGGCCACACTTTGTGCATTAAGTTGAGAGTCACCCGTTAATAGCGTGATCTTAATTCCTTCCTGATGGAAACGATCGATAAATTGTTTCGCTTCACTACGGATAGGATCGCGGTACGTGAAGGTCGCAATGTGTTGCCCGTTGAGCGACAGATAAATACGATTTGCCCGATCGTCACTGATATCGTTCAAAACAAATTCGGCGCTGCCGATACGAACATCGCCACCTAAATATTTACCTTGAATACCAGACCCAATCATATTCTGCACATGCTCAACTCGAAACTCGTCATTACGATATTGCGCAAACGCTCTGGCAATGGGGTGATTGGCATGATGCTCCAAAGCAGCGGCTAGCGCCAAACAATGGTTTTCGTCTATATCACCATGCAACTCAACGTCACTAATTTCGATATCACCACGGGTCAACGTTCCCGTTTTATCAATAATCAAATGGTTAACTTTGCAAAGTGTTTCAAAGACATGGTTTTTTCTCAATAAAATACCAAAGTCACCCATTCGTGATGTAGCGCAAGTGATGGCTGTGGGGGTGGCAAGAGAAAGCGCGCACGGGCAGGTTGCCACCAAGACCGCTAACATGATCCAAAATGCATCTTCAGGTTTTGTCTGGTGCCAATAAAACCAAGTGGCTGCTGCAATAATCAAAATTACAGCCACAAAATATCTCGCGACAATATCAGCAATTTCTGCAATCTTAGGCTTAGACATTTGAGCTTCATCTTGCAGTCTAACAATATTGGAAATAACGGAATCCGCTTTAGATGCAGTGACTTCCAACTCGAAAGACTCATCGCCATTTAATGTACCAGCAAAAACAGCATCACCGACTGTTTTGACAACGGGTACTGATTCACCGGTCAACATTGATTCATTAATATGAATACGCC
>NZ_CAWNTB010000197.1:0-16586 GCF_963877065.1 Vibrio sp. V01_P9A10T6 | reverse complement strand
GAGCAAAGACATGATAAGGGATTCCTTTATCCTACAAAACCTTTGTCTCGACAGGGTATGCATAATTTTGGTTCAGCAGCCCAGCCTCAAACTCGTCACAAGGCATCGGTTTACCATAGAAATAGCCTTGGCCAAACTCACACCCTTCACTGATGATAAAGTCTTCTTGGCTTTGATTTTCAATCCCTTCGAGGATCACTTTCAGCTTTAATTTTTTGGCAACGTGAATGATTGAGCGAACAATTTCTTTATCTTCCTCACTTTGATCCAATTGATGTACAAAGCTTTTATCTATTTTTATGCAATCGAAGGGAAATTTTTTCAAATAGCTGAAAGAGGCGTAGCCCGTGCCGAAATCATCAAGTGACAACGTCACACCTAGTTGGTGTAGAATTCGCAGTGTGTTGCGAGCCACCACTTCATCCGCAATCAAACAGCTTTCTGTTACTTCCAACTCTAAGTACCGAGCTGGAAGTTGGTAGGTGTTCAGTAGCTCACGAACTTGGTCTGCGAATTGGGCATTCTTCAATTGGACGGCTGAAACGTTAATGGCCATTTTGAAATTATCGACCTGTTTTGCCCATTGGCTCGTTTTTTCGATGGCCGATCGCAGGACAAAGTTACCCACTTCAAAAATCAGTCCATTTTGTTCGGCCATGTGAATTAAGGTTTCATTGGATATATCGCCCAATACGGGATGGCGCCAACGTAGTAGCGCTTCTGCCCCCGTCCAGCGATGAGTGGTTGGAGAGACCTTAGGTTGAAAATAGAGCATGAGCTCATCGTTGCGCACTGCTCGTAATAAGTAGCTTTCTAATTGGTTGATTTGCCGGAGTGAGTCACTGAACACTTGCGAGTGATAGCAAAACTTATGACCGGAATCTTTGCAAGAGACCATGGCAGCAGAAGCTTGTTTGAGCAGTTCTATAGCATTGTCAGTGTCTAAACTCGTTGCAATACCAATATAGGAATGAAGATGAACATTATGGTCATCGAGCTTAAATTCAGAATGACCGATTTCGACCAATTTATGGCACAACTTTTCCAGGTGACGCGCTAATAGTTTTGTTTTGACGATCAAGACTAAATCTGTCGACGTGGGTCGAGCGGTCAATATTTCAATTTTATCGCAGCGGCCTAATCGCTCACGATATCGAGCGATGACTTGATCCCATGCTCGGTAGCCAAAGTGAGATTGAATATGACGAGCATTAGTGAAACCAATATGAATGGCGGCAACTTCGGTGTGCTGTTTTGTTGCTTGTAAAAGGCTATTTTTGAGTTCCAGTTCAAGTGCGTTGCGATTTAAAAAACCTGTGCTGATGTCATGCCACTTTTGATATTGAATCTGTTGTTCTGCGGCGCGGCGTTTATCGATCTCTTGCGTGAGCGAGTAGTTGAGATCAGCAAGATCTTGTGTTCGGTTATCGACGCGAAGCTGAAGCTCATCATTGAGCTGCTGAAGTCTTACTTGTTGGTATAAGGTGGTGAGCTGGGATTCAATGGTATCGCGAAAACTTTCCAGTAACTGCCGATAGGTGGGGCTAAAATGGTTCTCCTTGCTATCGAGTACGCAAATGGTGCCAAACATATCACCATTCGGCCACTTTAATGGGATGCCACAATAGGCAATCATGCCCAGTGGTACATCTGGATTATGCATCCATTTTTTATCGGCTAAAGCATTCGGGACCAATAGTTCCTGCTGTGTTTGCATCACAGTTTCACAGTACAGACCTTGTCCTAAGGGTTCTTTATGTCCGGTTTGATAGGGGTTGTCGACGTTGGTATTTTTACAGAATATTTCGAGTTTTTGCTGGCTAGCACGCATGATTAATGCGCTCGGAACGTTTAAAATTTCAGCGAGTAAATTCACAATGCGCTGCCATCCATCCATCATTGAAGAGGGGATGAGCATCTCATGTGTCTTTATTTTCGACATATTATCAAATTCCTTTGGACGACAAAGCTTAAAAAAGCCGAGCATTCATTGCTCTAGACTGACGATGACAAGATCCGCTCCTATGACCATAGTATGGTATTAAGAATAAGAACGCGCCGCCAATGTAACAAAAAAAAGCCCCAATAAAATATTGGGGCATTGAGATAGTTAGCTGTGTCTCGTAAATGATACGGAAGGAGTTAATCGGCTTGCTTGATATAATGGTCGATATTAATTTCTTGAGCATAATCAACACAATCAAAGTCGAAGCCATTGAGCTGCATGAATTCTCGCTTAAAGCCCTTGTAATCACCTAGTTGCTTAAAGTTGTACTGATCCATTTTCTCCAGTAAATCGGCCACTTTTTGCTGAGTATCTGGGTTGAGCTCCCAATCATCCATACGGATCAGTCGTTCGCCATCAACGGGTACTTTGCCTTTGCTAGAGAGTTTTTCGCTAAACAGACGCTGCATCTGCTCGATACATCCTTCGTGCGTCTCTTTTTCTTTCATCA
The DNA here is from genome assembly GCF_963877065.1 of Vibrio sp. V01_P9A10T6. Taxonomy (NCBI): domain Bacteria; kingdom Pseudomonadati; phylum Pseudomonadota; class Gammaproteobacteria; order Vibrionales; family Vibrionaceae; genus Vibrio; species Vibrio sp. V01_P9A10T6. Next base: position 14,130 of record NZ_CAWNTB010000197.1, on the reverse strand, counting down.
CCTTATACAATGCGACAATGTAAGGGCTTAAATTGGGAATGAACACGCTCGCCTTCGTGACTAAAGCTTTACAAACAGTCGCATAAGCCCCGCCGCCATAGTTAGACAATTTTAGGTTGAGAGAGTGGCTGGTTTGGTGCAAATCAATTTTGGCGCGTCCCAGTGTACCGTCAAGATAAATGGGGTGAGTAATCTGAGGGCCGATGTATGAAAAAGCAATGGTTTTACACCCTTGTGCAATCGATTCAGTGTTGATCAGCGTATCTATCCAGTTTTCCCAATCCTCGCCACCCATCACTTTCAGTGTACTTTCGATCTCTTCGTCATTTGCAGGGGCAATGGTGGTTTCTACCCACGTATCGTTTTCTAGTAATATCGTCGCACCAGAAACGGCCTCACCAATCGGTTTGATGGCGGAGCGCCAATACTGATCTGAATTGGGTTTTGGTCTCATGCCGCTGGCGATACTGTAAATGACTAAATCGACTTCCCCTTCAAAATAGGTCTCTATCGCTTCAATCACTTGCTCGCGTACTGATGGTGAAAAAACATCCCCATCGATATTGACGGCGACTCGACCCGCTTGCTCGGCCTGTTGTTTAAAAAAGAGATTGTTGTACCAACCAGCACTACCAACCCCTTTTTCTGATGGCGTTTTTTCAAAGGAAACGCCAATCGTATCGGCTTCTGAACCACCAAAGGTTAGGGCAATGCGGGCGGCGAGCCCAAAGCCTGAAGAGGCGCCTAAAATGAGAACTCGTTTTGGCCCGTGAGTGATCGGTCTGCAAGATTTTACGTAATTAATCTGTTGTAACACAGCTTGTTCGCATCCGAGTGGATGAGCAGAGCGAGCGACCACACCTTTGATCACAGGTTCAATGTGCATAGTTTGTACCTTTGCGGTTAGGGGAATGGTCTAAAAAATATCGTAAAACTAGGTAAAGTTCATTGAGCTGAGGCATTAAAATCAGAGATGCTCTGCTAAATGTTGCGCAACAAAATTGGCGATCCACGGCTGAGCGTCGACCGTCGGATGTAAGCCATCGGCCATCATCCACTCGGGTTTAATGATCACTTGCTCTAAGAAAAAGGGCAGTAACGGCACAGTGTGTTGGAGGCTAAGCTCAGAATAGAGGCTATAAAAGGCATCGCTGTAGCGTTTGCCATAGTTTGGTGGAATGCGGATCTGCATCAAAAGAGGGGTTGAGCCTGATTTTTTTATTTGGCCAATGATGGCGGTTAAATTGCTGCTGATCAATTGAGGTGGAAAGCCACGCAATCCGTCGTTCGCACCAAGCTCAATAAGCACTGCATCAGGGGTATGCAGGGTGAGTAGTGACGGTAAGCGGGCTAGGCCATTGCCCGTTGTATCGCCAGAAATACTAGCATTAATGACATCAATGTCTGATTTACCTTCAGCTTGCAACGCATTAGGTAGCAAGCTAGGCCAAGCGTTTTCAATCGGCATTTGGTAACCGGCGCTTAAACTATCACCCAATATCAAGAGTGTGGTACTACTAGCGCTAGCCGAGAATAATAAAATACAAATCAAGGAAAGAAGTCGAGTCATGCAAACATCCGTTATTAGAGCACATTCATTATCTAAAACAGTCTCTACCAATCAAGAGCATTTAACAATCCTAAAAGAGGTAAACCTAGAGATCAAAAGTGGTGAAAGCGTGGCGATAGTCGGAACGTCTGGTGCGGGAAAATCAACCCTGATGACACTGTTGGCTGGGCTTGATACGCCGACACGCGGAGAGGTAGAGCTATTGGGCCAGCCATTGTCTCAACTGGATGATGAAGGACGTGCGGCGATCCGCAGTCAATCGGTTGGCTTTGTGTTTCAAAGCTTTTTGCTGATCCCAAGCTTGTCTGCGTTAGAGAACGTGACGCTACCTTGTTTGTTAAAAGGCGAAAAAGAGGATGTGGATCGTGCTAAATCCTTGTTGACGGCCGTTGGTTTATCGCATCGAATGCATCACTCTCCTGCACAACTGTCAGGGGGCGAGCAACAACGAGTCGCGCTAGCAAGGGCCTTTATGATCAATCCGAAAGTGTTGTTTGCCGATGAGCCTACTGGCAACCTTGATCAAGAAACCGCGGCAAAAGTGGTTTCATTATTGTTTGAATTAAATAAGCAGCACGGAACGACCTTAGTGCTGGTTACCCATGATCCCGCTCTTGCGGCTCAATGTGATCGTATTTTCCACATGCAAGCCGGTATGTTGGAGGAGCGGTAATGAGCGAGATGTCGAGCCGTTCACTCAATAAACGATTAATTCGCTGGAGCTTAGGTGAAATCCGCCACGGACAGTTGTGGCCTATTTCAGTGGCGCTAACCTTGATCATTGCTTGTATTTTCGCGTTGACTGCCTTAGCTGAGCGTATGGAGCAAGTGATTGTTAAACAAGGTAAAGATGCACTCACTGCCGATAGTGTGTTTGTTTCCGCAAACCCACCCCCAGCGTCATTGCTCGATCAGATCGAGCGCTTGCAATTGCCGTCTTCACAACTTACGCGTTACGCGACAATGGCATTCAGTGAGCGCGGTATGCAGTTAGTCACTGTCAAAGCGGTGGATAGTGCTTATCCGCTACGCGGTGAAATGCGTCTTTCTGATGATGTGACGACATTTCAGCACCTTGCGCCGAATCAACTGTGGTTAGATGAACGAGTGTTTGCGCAACTAGACGTTCAAATTGGTGATCAGGTCACGCTGGGCGATGCCGACTTTACGGTATCGGGACGCATCCTTGAGGAGCCGGGACTCAGCTTTAATCCATTTCAACAGATGCCCGCGGTGTTGATCCACCAAGACGATGTGGCTCGTACTGGTGCACTTCAATTGGGGAGTCGAGTGCAATTTAGCGTGTTCATTAATGGTGATGATGGACAGATTGAAGCAGTAAAACAGCCCGTTACTTTAACGCCTAGCGATCGTTGGCGCGACCGAAATAGCGCCAGCCGAACGAATGAGGTTTTTGAGCGGACAGAGCAATATTTGTCGTTAACCGTAGCGATTGTGATCATCATGGCGGCAACCACATTAGTCCTGACTTGTCAGCACTATGTTTCTACGCGGCAAAAAACCATCGCCATGTTAAAAAGCCTTGGAGCGAGCAAACGTTGGATCCGCCAATGGTTGATCGTACAAGTGGTGATTTTGTTTGTTTCTGCTGCGGTGCTTGGGGTATTGATCGGCATTGGCCTAGAGTCTTTATTACGCGTGCCGCTGGTGGATTTATTGCCTACGCCTTTACCGAGTTATGGCGCTAAACCCGCTTTTATTGCGCTGATGGCGAGTGTATTGATCGCTTTTCCTGCACTCGGCATTCCTTTACTGCATTTGCTAGATACCAGTGCGCTCAATGTCATGCAAACAGAGCGAGCGAAACCGAATCATCGCCGTAATGGGTTGCTCATCTTGATTCCGTTAGTGCCGATGCTGTGGGTTTATTGGAATAACCTCTTAGTGTGGATTGTGTTGGCTGGGATCGTGACGCTTTTTGCGGTGCTTGCTGTGGTCAGTGTTTTGGTGGCTCGTAGTTTAGGACGTCTTCCGCTCTCTACCGCGCTTAAATTAGCGCTCAGCCGAATCAATCGTTCGGCAATCACGACCGGAGTCCAGTTCGGCGCGTTAGGACTATCGTTAATGTTATTGGCGATCATCTGGTTAGTGCGTACCGATTTACTCTCTGATTGGCAGCGAACCTTACCCAGCGATGCTCATAACGCATTTGCACTCAACATTTCACCAAATGAAGTTAACGATTACCTTAACACGTTAGACAGCGCCAACATTGTGCGTTCGCAAGCCTATCCGATCATCCGAGGGCGTTTATCGACTATTAATGGCATAGAGGCCAAGCAACAAGCTCAAGGTGAAGAGGGGAGTGATGCGTTGAGGCGAGAGCTCAATTTCACTTGGGGAGAATCGCTACCCAGCAACAACCAACTGACGGCAGGAGCGTGGACAGAGCAAGGTGGCGTTTCGGTTGAATCCGACGTTGCTCGTGATTTGGGACTAAAACTGGGTGATAGTTTGGGGTTTGTGATCAATAGCCAAACCGTGGAAGCGAAAGTAAATTCCATTCGCCAAGTCGAGTGGCGAGAAATGAAGCCTAACTTCTATTTCATTTTTACCCCAGACCTATTGCAGGAGATCCCTGCCACGTGGCTGGTGAGTTTCAGAGCGCAAGATCAAGATAACGCCTTGCTTGCCACCCTTGCTCGCACTTACCCTACGGTCAGTTTGATGGATATCCGGGCAATGGGCGATAAGATTCAAACTTTGCTGACGCAAATTATCTGGTCAGTGACAGTGCTGGCCGCAATGGGCGTTATTGCTGGTATTTTGCTGATTTTTACTCTGTTGCGTTTAAGTTTAAGCCAGAGGCAACAAGAAATTCGCTTATACCGCACTTTAGGGGCCAGCAAGCGCCGCGTCGAGCAAACTATTTGGGCTGAATACGGTTTGATGGCGCTCATTGCCGGAGTCGTCGCAAGCCTTGGCTCTGACGCGGTGGTGGCCAGCGTCATGAAGTTCGGTTTTGAACTAGAACCTATGGCGCATTACAGCATGTGGTTGGTGCTACCCTTGGCGACGTTTTGCACATTATCGCTGGTCGTGAGTAGTTTAATTAAGCGGCTGTTAACCCCTATAAATAAAGAGTTTAACTAGCGATATCCATAATCCCAGACTGAGTTATCCACAAAAACAGTGGATAAAGTTTGGGATAACTCGACGGCTTGATAACGGCCTATTTGCGCTTAGCCCCGTAGTTACCTTGGGTTGCGCAGTTTTGTTATTCACAAGGTTGAAAAAACGTCGTTTTGGCTTTATTGAGTCAAGCAATTTTTTAAGTTATTTGTCGATTATGCGTATTGCTTGTTAGTCGTAAAACAGATAAGACCACGTGAAAAATGTGATTTTAATAACGCTTTACAAGCTTTAGAATGCATCCGGGTTTTCCAGAGTACTCGTATCTTATGTCATATAAAAAGTTCAATACAGATTCTCCATGTGTCGCAATTATTGGTGGGGGTGTGGCTGGTGCCACTGCCGCCGTTCATATGGGAGAACTGGGGCTCAATGTGCTGCTTTTGGAAAAAAGCGCTGGTCTCGTTAATGGGCCGCCGATTTGCCATCTGCACGCGGGCGGTAACCTCTATCGCGAAATTTCGCAGCAGCAGTGTCTTGAGTTACTTAAGCAGTCGATTGAAACCGTCAGGCTCTACCCCCACACGCTGAATAAGCGACCGACTGTGATTGCTGTTCCGCATAGTGATGGCGGTGAGCCGCAAGCCTTATTACCAAGGCTAGAGCTTATTCAGCGCAGCTATCAACAATTGGTTGATGAAGACCCACGTAATCAGCAGCTTGGTCAACCCCAAGAGTATTTCAAACTCTACAGCCGTGAAGCACTGCAGGTATTAGCAACTCAGCAACAGAGTGATCAACCGACATCATTCGATGATTGGGTGATCCCTTTTGCTCAACATGCAGATTTAAATCAGTTGAAGTACCCAGTCATTGCGGTGCAAGAATACGGTTGGAGTGTTTTTCGGCTGGCGGCCAGTGCTGAGCTTGCGTTAGCGGCGATGCCTCATTGCCAAGTTTTAACGCACGCTAAATTAATCAAATCTGATTTTATTGATGAGCAATGGCAGCTCGTTTATTTGGATGATCAAGAGCATGAACACGTTATCCATGCCGATTATTTAGTCAATGCATGTGGTTATGAAACGGGAATAGTCGATGATTTGGCTAAGGCTCCGCGTCAACGCTTGGTGGAATTTAAAGCGGCCTACGTTACCCGTTGGGCAGAATGCGACCAGCAATGGCCAGAAGTGATTTTTCACGGGCCAAGAGGCACCCCACAAGGAATGGCTCAGCTAACACCGTATGCTGATGGTCTATTTCAGTTGCATGGTATGACCGAGGGAATCACGTTATTTAAAGATGGGTTAGTGGCCTCGCAAGCTGGATCATCACAGCCCGTATTGCCTGATTATCTCGAACGCAAAATTAAGAACGGCTGGCAACAGGACGCACTGCAAGAGCGCAGTGAACGAGCCATACACCACATGAGTCAGTTCATCCCACACTATATTCAAGCACAAGTGGCTGGTAAGCCACTGTTTGGTGCGCAGCAAATTCCCGGCCAAGATGCCACATTACGAGCCGCTGATGTTACGTTTGAAGCTCATAATTATGCGCGAATCGAAGTGGTCAAAGGTTCATCTGCGTTGGAAGCGGCAACTAAAATTGTTCAGTATTGGCAGTTAGTGAACGATGAAGATTTGCTACAATCGATAGAAGTTCGTCACCCAATCAGCATGAGTTTGTCTCTTGAACAGGTGGAAGAGAAAGCCATCGCGTTAGCTAAGGCACGCGCTTATCCTGAAGAATTGGCAAAAATTGTCGGTATGGCTTGATTGGTGACACCTTGCGGTTTTCTAAAGGAGCAAGGTGATAGTCGTTAGTAGCCGAAATAACGCGCCCATTGGCACCAAACCTCTTGCAGGCCTTGTATATCACCTTTGACAAAACGTATTTTCTGCCCCGGTTTTGCTTGTGCCAAACGGGGCAGATCAATGCGAGCCACACACCCTAATTTAGGGTAACCGCCGATGGTTTGGCGATCGTTGAGTAAAATGATCGGTTGGCCATCTGGCGGGATTTGAATCGCCCCCAAAGCAATTCCTTCCGATAAAATAGGTGTCGCAGGTGGGGTAACCGTATCGCCATTAAGACGATAGCCCATGCGATCGGCATGCTGACTGACAGTGAAGCTGGTTTGATAAAAGCGATCGAGTTGCTGCGATGAAAATTGCAAGGCTTGGTAGCCTTCAATGACGCGTAATTTAAGTGGCAGATTATAATCAGGCTTATAACGAAAAGTGATGTGTACGGGTTTGTTATCGATAGCGTGGGGATTAAAGTGCAGTGAATCGCCCGCTTGCAGTGGTACGCCGTTTTGCGTTAACCCACCAAGCTGTTCTTTGGGTACGGTGGCAACACTACCTAAATGGTGAGGCACAATGAACCCTCCGCGCACGGCCAAATAAGCTCTTAAGCCATTTTTGGCTAGGCCAAATTTCAGTGTTTGCCCGGCTTGCGCGCTAAAGCTTTGCCAATTACCAATCAGTTTTCCATCTAACGTGGCCGATAAATCACCACCTGCAATTGCCAGCATACATGGATGTTCAACATGAAATTCCGCCTGACCAAGCGTGATTTCAAGCGTTGCTAAATTGACTCGGTTACCCAGTAAATGGTTGGCCCAACTGTAGGCGTAATCATCGACTGGTCCTGATTGAGTAACACCGATATGACTGAGACCAAAGCGTCCAAAATCTTGAATTAAGCTCAGTTGAGCGGGTTTTATCACCTGTAGTAGGGGGCTCATGAATGGTGCTCCCACTGCGCGGCTAATTGAGGTATTTCACCTCCTAATGATAAAAATTCCTCGCGAGTCATCGCTGTAAACTTCACTTTAGTTCCAATTGAAAAAGGCGTCATCGCTGTTTGATGAGGAGAAAAGAGCGCATGGGGGCAATTGGCGATGATATTCCATCCTCCGGGAGAGTTGTTCGGATAGACGGCCGTTTGCTGTTCTGCAATCGCGACGCTGCCTTTGGCCACACTAAGGCGTGGAGTGGCATGGCGCGGTAAGCGTAATTGTTCATCTACTTCAGCCATAAAGGCAAAGCCTGGTGCAAAACCGACGGCACAAACGGTGTAGACCGTTTGAGTGTGTAGCGCGATAACTTGTTGCGTGGATAAACCAAGCGCATGGTAGCGCTTCAAATCTGGGCCGACACTTTCATCGTAGTAAGCACCAAGCTCAACCAAATTGTGGGTGGCTTCCACAGCTAAAGATAAGGCCGCGATCGCTGTGAACAATTGCTGCTCTAGCTCCCTTTGAGTTATACGATAAGGAAGGTAATCGATCAAAATGGTAGTATAAGAGGGAGTGACATTCATCAGGTAAGCAGAAAACTGCACCATGATCTGTTGCGCAATTTGTCCGATATCGAGTGAGAGATCGGCCGATGGCGGGTGAGCAAAACGCAATAAGAGGCTGCATTCCGCAACGGGATCAATGCTGTAGTTCAATGTCACTTAATACTCCTTGTGATGCCGATGACGCCCTCATTAAAACTTCACGAGTAACGGTTCAACGCTCTTGTAGACAAAGACGGATTTTCTCTATCAGTTCAATCGCCGCCGGGTTATCGCCATGCACGCAAATCGTATCGGCTTCGATGGGGATCACAAAGCCATCCGAACTGGTCACTTTTCCGTAATCAACCAGTTGTTTAATTTGATTGATGATCGCCTCTTCATTAGTCAGCACTGCATTGGCTTGGCCTCTTGGAGTGAGCATACCATTAGCGAGATAAGTCCGGTCGGCAAAGGCTTCAAACAGCAATGGCACGTCATAAATATCGGCGATATCAAGGTAATCTTGGTTATTGCCTGAAGCTAAGATCATCAAGGGCACATTGAAGCAAGAAACTGCATCGACCACTGCGCGAAAGACAGATTTGTCACGCATCATATCGTTATATAAAGCCCCATGAGGTTTGACGTAGCTTATCTCGGCATTTTTGCTCTCACATAATGCCTTGAGTGCACCAATCTGGTAAATCAGTAACTCGCAGATCTCTTCTTCGCTAAAACTCATTGAACGGCGACCAAAACCTTGCAAATCGGGGTAACCCGGGTGAGCGCCAATCATTACATCAAATTGAATCGCCAGCTCAATCGTTCGGCTCATCACGTGTGGGTCAGAGGCATGAAAGCCACACGCAATATTGGCCATGTCAATCCAAGGCATCACCAACTCATCAGCGCCCATTTGCCATGCACCGAAGCTCTCGCCCATGTCACAATTGAGAGTGATTGTTCTTTTTGTCACGGGTTGCATCATCCTTGAGTGTCCATGTTGAGTAACTTGCCGTAATCAAAGGCAATATACAGTGATCCGATTCATTGTTTGGCGATAAGTATGGGCCGAAAGAGAGCGAATTGGCCTGATAGACAAACATTAAAGCAGATTGATTTATAAGTGAAGTTTAGGTTGAAAGTCGTTAAACTTGCACAACCAATGTCAGAAGGTAAAAACAATGAAAGTATTAGTGACAGGCGGGATGGGGTATATCGGCAGCCATACCTGCATTCAAATGATCCACGCCGGTATGACACCCGTAATTTTTGACAACTTATACAACAGTAAAGCATCGGTTTTAGAGCGCATCGAAAAAGTGTCCGGTGTGAAGCCGCTGTTCGTCCATGGTGATGTACGCAACCAAGCACAACTGGTTGAAGTGATGAAAGCGCAAAATATTCAAGCGGTGATCCATTTCGCAGGCTTAAAAGCAGTCGGTGAGTCAGTAGAAAAACCATTGGAATATTACGATAACAATGTGAATGGCACATTGGTACTGGTGGCGGCCATGCGTGAAGCTGGCGTGAAGGCACTTGTTTTTAGTTCATCTGCAACCGTATACGGTGACCCAGCCTCAGTGCCTATTACCGAAGATTTCCCAACCAGCGCGACCAACCCTTATGGCCGTAGTAAGTTAATGGTTGAAGAGTGCTTGGCCGATTTCCATAAAGCCAACCCAGATTGGAGCATTACACTGCTGCGCTATTTTAACCCTGTAGGTTCACATCCATCAGGCGAGTTAGGTGAAGATCCACAAGGTATTCCGAACAACCTAATGCCTTTTGTCTCGCAAGTGGCCGTGGGTCGAAGAGCATTTCTCTCTGTTTTTGGCAGTGATTACCCAACTAAAGACGGCACAGGGGTTCGCGATTATATTCACGTAATGGACCTAGCCGATGGTCATATTGCTGCGCTGGAAAAAGTAGGCCAACAAGCAGGCTTGCACATTTATAACCTAGGCACAGGAAATGGCTACAGTGTACTAGAGATGGTGAAAGCGTTTGAACAAGCGTCAGGTAAAAGCGTGCCGTACCAATTGGTCGAACGCCGCGCTGGTGATATTGCGGAGTGTTGGGCAGATCCAAGCAAAGCGATGGCGGATCTAGGTTGGAAAGCGACTCGCAGCCTAGAAGCGATGACACAAGATACGTGGCGTTGGCAGTCAAATAATCCACAAGGTTATCCTGAGTCTTAAGCTCTTGCTTCAACTTCTCTGCGATGAATGAAATAAATAGCCAGTCAAATGACTGGCTATTTTGATCTGACTTGGTTACTCAAGCAACCCAATGATCAGTTGGTCCGATAACGGCTTAAAATTTCACCAAGGTTGCGCGAAGCGTTTGCAAGGCTAGCGACACCTTGCGATGAGGTTTGCGCAACACTGCGAATCGCATTGGATTGTGTACGAATATCACTCAGCTCAGCAGCAATATCATTAGCAACGGCGCTTTGCTCCTCGGCTGAAGTTGAAATTTGAATACTCATGTCATTGATCATTTTTGCTGATTCAGCAATTTGATTGACGTTATTGCCGATGTTAGCGACTAAATCACTACTGGTTTGAGCTTGACTAACCGTTTGCTCAGTAATGCGTGCGATATCTTGACTTTCGGTTTGCAGCTTCTCAATCATGGATTGAATTTCAACAGTAGCCGCTTGCGTGCGGCTAGCTAAGGTGCGAACTTCATCAGCTACCACGGCAAAACCGCGCCCTTGTTCACCAGCACGTGCCGCTTCTATTGCAGCGTTCAGTGCCAATAAGTTCGTCTGTTGCGAAATGGCATTGATGGTGGTGATCACATCGTTAATCTGCGCCGTATTTTCATTCAATGTAGACACCGAATGAGAGGCTTGTTCAATGAACTTTGACAACTGGGAAATTTCATTAATCGCTTGCTGAACTAGCTGTGAGCTCTCTTTCGCTTGTTTTGAATCTTGCTCGGCTTGCTGATTGGCTTGTTGGGAAATGGTCGACACTTCTTGCGCCGAGGCCGTCATCTCTTCCATGGCCGTGGCGACGGAATCCAAGGAAGCGTATTGGCTACTGATTTGTTGCTCGCTCTCTTTCATCTCATGGGCAAAAGAGCTGGATGTTTCACCGAGAGTGGTGGCATTTTGTTTTACTGAAACTACCAGTTCGGTCAAGGTGTCCATGGCGTTATCGAGCGCGCAGCCAATGGTGCCAAACTCATCGCGACCGGGATGAAAACCTAATCGTGAAGTTAAATCACCTTTTGAAATTTTCAAGGTTGTTGTGTACAGCACCCACAATGCACCGCCAATAAAAGTAGCGACCCAATAGAGGAAAATAGCAAAAGGGATTGCCCACAAATAGCTCAACAGAAAAGTCGAGAGTGCCGATCGCCGAGCGTCTTTTTCAAGATAAGAGAGATTCTCTGTTAGCGCGTAAACTTTGCCATCGCTGTGTTTTACTGTGGCGGTAATCACCCCTTTTTGATAACTAGTTGCGGCTAAAGAATGGCGAGTTTCAACCGCTGAAAGGGTTTGTGGATCTGCGCCGCTGGCAAGGAGACCTTGCAGTTTGTACTCAACGGCCAACTTCGCTTGCGCTTCTATCTGGGCCAGTGAATCAACATAGCGATTTCCTGCGACAAAGCTTAAAGCGGTGAGGAATAAAGCGAAGATCACCCACATCTTGTCATTAATTGACATTTTAATGAACACGCGGTCAATCGTCCTGAACTGAACTTCTTTCATTGCTGCTCCGATATGCAAAAAAGTAATAGTAAATTTTATAAATATACTAAGGCTAAATGTGTGTGTTCGTGCAGAATTTTATGAAATGAATGTTGACTTAAATATCAAGATTGAGACTTTGATCTTATTTTAGGTTAAAAAAGTGGGGAGAGTAATATTACTCTCCCCACTTTTAACTTTAATTGATTAACCCAGAGCGGGTAGCACACCAAGGCTAATAAAGATTTGCGAAGTGACGATCATCAAACCAATGGTTGCTGTCATGGTCAAAGCCAGTTTGCCGCCTCTGACTTGATATTGTGTTTCACCCTGCAGTTGGAATACTTGGTTTGAACGCACTTTAATCACCATCACAATCGGTAAGAATATGGCCAAAATAGTCAACGCAATAGCTGCGTAACCGAGCGCCATAATAAAGCCTTGAGGGTAAAATAGCGCAAAGACTAATGGTGGCAGATAGGTGATGACGGAGGCAGCCATACGGTGCAATGGAATGTTCTTTTTCTTAATCGTATCGCCCATGAATTCAAACAAGCCCAAGCTTACGCCTAAGAATGACGTCAAAAGTGCAAGGTCGGCAAACACGCCAATAATGCTGCTTAAATTGGATTGATGAACGGTTTGCCCTAATGTCACAATTAGCGCACTCAGGCCGGAATTCTCAACCAGCTGAGGTTGGCTAACGACACCTAACGTGACGATCTGCCAAAAAATGTAAATAATCAACGGGATAGCAGAACCAATTAAGATGGCTTTGCGCAGCGAAGGGGTGTCGCCATCTAAGTAATTCACAATCGCCGGAATACTGCCATGGAAACCGAATGAGGTGAAAATGACGGGAATTGCAGCAACGATTAAGCCTTGCTCAAGTGGCATACTAAGCAAGTATGACTGAGAAACATTAGGTGCAAGAAATGAGAGCACTATAATCATCGCGACCATTTTACCGGCAAACAGCAGGCGGTTCACTTTATCAACCGTGCTGGTGCCGATCGTCACCACAAGTGCAACCAGTAAAGTAAAAAGCAAGGTGCCCAACGGATTGCTGATCTCAATGCCAGCAAACTCTGTCAGGCGATGAGTGAATTGTGCGCCGCCACCAGCAATGTAAGCTGCACAAAGCGAATAGAACAAAAATAGCATAGCAAAGCTCGCTACCCATTTTCCTTTTTGCCCTAAGATCTGTTTAGCCAATGTATGTAAGGTGGCGTCTTTGTCTGCATATTGATGGATTTCAACCATTAACAATGCAGTGAAAGCCATTAATGCCCAGAGGGCGATCATAATCAGTAATGATGTGCCAAAGCCGATACCTGCAGAAGCGAGCGGTAGAGCTAGCATGCCTGCACCGATAGTGGTCCCTGCGATGATCAAAGTACTGCCGAAAATCTTTGATTGAGTCATGGTGTAAAGTTCTTTATACGTTATGTTGTGTTTCAGGGAGTGATATATATGAATACAACGGGGTGTTGACCATTAATCCACTCATTTTGGGCTATATTGTAGAACTTCGGATTCATTTTCAACAGCTTTGTAAAAATAAAAATCCATGAATGTATTTTTTTGTTTACATGGCAAGGCGGCGGCTAAATAAGAGTGGTCGAAATCGTTTCGCTGTGATAGATATTGTGGTGATGATTAATTTGACCATTCGCTTTCAAAAAACTGTCATATAAATCATTTAAAAAGGATCTTGCGACGTGATAATCCCGTCTCAGTAAATATCAAAGGAGGTCGATTAATGAGTGACCAATATAAAAACGATGAGTGTTTAGAGTGGCTCGACGCCATGGAGATCGGATTTGATTTATCCGATTATGACTCTGTATCTCATGAATGCTCTGAACAGAGCGCAGAATAGTACCAGCCAGCAGCCTATGCTGGCTATGCTCCTTATATTCCCCCTCGTGTATCAATTCCCTAACACTATTGATTTCCGCTGATTTTGAATAGGCGATTACCTTGCGCTTTGTTACAATCCGCGCCCTGATTTCCAATAGGTAAGCTGCAATGTCTGATACTGTGCACCCATTCCAACGTTTAGGACTTTCAACCACATTAGTTAGCGCTCTGCAATCTTTAGGTTTTGAACAACCGACGGATGTTCAATCTCAAGCTATCCCGCATGTTTTGGCTGGTAAAGATGTCATGGCTGGGGCGCAAACGGGTACCGGCAAAACGGCAGCTTTCGGTTTACCTATTTTGCAACGTTTTCTTGATAACCAAGCCGAACGAGAAGCCAATAGTAAAGTTGTGCGTGCGCTCGTTTTGGTTCCGACTCGTGAGCTGGCTCAACAAGTGTTTGATAGCTTAAGTGCTTATGCACAAAGTACTACATTGAAGATTGTCACCGCGTATGGTGGAACCAGCATGCAAGTGCAAACACGTAATTTACGTGGCGGTGCGGATATTTTAATTGCGACGCCTGGGCGGTTAATTGACCATCTGTTTG
>NZ_CAWNTB010000196.1:0-16628 GCF_963877065.1 Vibrio sp. V01_P9A10T6 | reverse complement strand
GTTGGTCAAATCTGAATTTGGCTATCACATTATCCGTCTTGACGATGTTAAAGCCCCTATTGCACAGCCCTACGCACAGGTTGCTTCTGAAATCAAAGCTGAAATGGTAGACCAAAAGGCCGCTGATCAGTTTTATGAGTTGCAGACCAAGCTAGAAAAAGTGGCATTTGAATCTCCTGACTCTCTGGATGAAGCAGCAAACGCTATCTCAGCTAAGATTCAGAAAACCGATTTTATTTCTCAGCAAGATGCGCCTGAAATTCTTAAAAACCCAGCTGTTCTTCAAGCTATTCTAAGCCCAGAGGTAAAAGAAGATAGGCTCAATTCTGAGGTATTAGAAGTTGCCCCAGAACACGTTATCGTTGTTCGTGTTGATGATGCTCGGGAACAAATAGTTCTTCCTTTGGCTGAAGTGAAAGAGCAAGTGGTTGCTCAGCTTTCTAAAGTCAAAGGCGAACAACAAGCGATTGAGCTAGCCACAAAATTGATTGATACCCTAAAGCAAGGTGACCAATCCTTATTGGAACAGCGTGGGTTAAAATTTGCTGAGTTGGAAATGATTGATCGTAGCTCTCCATTGGCGAGTACGGTGTTTTCTCTCCCTAAACCGGCTACAGATAGTGTGGTTTACGGTCAAGCGAAAGCAATGAACGGTGATATTGTTCTTGTTGAACTACATAAGGTTGAGGCTAAAGTCACACCTCAGTACAACGATCAAATTACGGCTCAGTTAGAGCGCATCGGTAGCCAACGTGATTTGGCTGCGATACTTACAACTTTGCGTAAAAATACAGACATTGAATATTATGTTGTGAGCCAATAAAGGCTAGTAATGTAATTGATATGAAACTCAAAATGGGCTGCTTATGCAGCCCATTTCAATTTCTACCTTTTTGATTCCCTCTCATTTCCAAGCTCAATTAATATTGGTACCCATTAATAAACAAGGAAATGTTCATATGAAATTGAAAACAAAACTCGGGTTGTTACTTCTAAGTATCGTATTGCCTCTTTCACCGACATTAGCAGAAGAAAAGGTGGTAGAAACGTACCAAGGCATTGAAATTACGGTTAATATAAATCAGGCTTCCGCTGAGGAAATTGCTACTTTGTTGAAAGGTATTGGACTTAAAAAAGCACAAGCGATTGTTGAATATCGTCAACAAAATGGCGATTTTAAAACCAAAGAAGATCTGAGCTTGGTGAAAGGCATTGGTGCCGCTACTGTCAGGCAAAACGCTGAGCGTATCATTTTATAAAAGTCTCTATCAAAAGCGTCGCCCCCTAAAAGCGACGCTTGTATCACTGTGAAATTTCAGTCATATCACCATTCCTTCCTAGCGCCTGTAACGGATAAGCACTATAATTTGTCGCCGACAAAAGCGAGCAAGCAAGCCGCATAAAAACTAAGTGGAGTAAATCATGTCCTCTCACACTCCGGTAATTACCGTAGATGGACCAAGTGGTGCAGGTAAAGGCACTCTTTGTATGTTGTTGGCTAAGAAATTAGGCTTTCATTTGCTCGATTCTGGAGCTATTTACCGCGTTCTTGCATTGGCGGCGATTCACCACGGTGTGGATACGGAGTCGGAAGAAGCGCTTGTTCCTCTGGCGACACATTTAGATGTCCAATTTATCGCAGAAGGCGACTTGGTTAGAGTGATTCTTGAAGGTGAGGACGTATCGAAAGAATTGCGCAAAGAAGAGACAGGAATGGCGGCATCAAAAGTAGCGGCATTGCCTAGAGTTCGTGAGGCATTATTACGTCGCCAACGAGCCTTTGCGAAAGGGCAGGGACTGGTTGCTGATGGACGTGATATGGGCACAGTTGTGTTTCCTCAAGCAGAAGTGAAAATATTCCTCGATGCCAGTGCGCAAGAGCGAGCCCAACGTCGCTTTAAGCAGTTGCAACTCAAAGGGCTAGATGTTAAATTTGACGCCCTTTTAAGCGAGATCCAAGAGCGTGACGACCGAGATCGTAACCGCCCAGTGGCCCCATTACGCCCTGCAGAGGATGCGCTATTGCTTGACTCAACCTCAATGTCTATCGACGAAGTTGTAGAAGAAGCATTACAATATGTAGAATCTAAGCTGGCAGAGTAGTTCTGCTAGGTAAGAGCGTCGGTCGCAAGGATGATGACTGGCGAATTTAATAACCCCATGCGGTAGGATACCCATGGAAGTTTAATTATTGAAGATTAAATAAATGACTGAATCTTTTGCTCAACTCTTTGAAGAGTTTTTAAACGAAACACAATTTCAACAAGGTACAATCGTTAAAGGTACTGTAGTCGCTATCGAGAATGGTTTCGTTCTTGTTGACGCTGGTCTTAAGTCTGAGTCTGCTATCCCTGCTGAACAGTTCAAGAACGCTGCTGGCGAACTTGAAGTTGAAGTTGGTTCTGAAGTAGACGTTGCTCTAGACGCTGTTGAAGATGGTTTCGGTGAAACTCAACTTTCTCGTGAGAAAGCTAAGCGTCATGAAGCTTGGATCGTTCTTGAGAAAGCTTACGAAGAAGCTGAAACTGTTATTGGTATTATCAATGGTAAAGTTAAAGGTGGCTTCACTGTTGAACTAAACGGTATCCGTGCTTTCCTTCCAGGCTCTCTTGTTGACGTGCGTCCTATCCGTGACACTACTCACCTAGAAAACAAAGAGCTAGAGTTCAAAGTTATCAAACTAGACCAGAAACGTAACAACGTTGTTGTTTCTCGTCGTGCTGTTATCGAATCAGAAAGCAGCGTTGAACGTGACGAACTTCTTGAAACTCTACAAGAAGGCACTGAAGTTAAAGGTATCGTTAAGAACCTTACTGACTACGGCGCATTCGTTGACCTTGGTGGTGTTGATGGTCTTCTACATATCACAGATATGGCTTGGAAACGCGTTAAACACCCATCAGAAATCGTTAACGTTGGTGACGAAATCCTAGTTAAAGTTCTTAAGTTTGATCGTGATCGTACTCGCGTATCACTAGGTCTTAAGCAACTTGGCGAAGATCCATGGGTAGCTATCGCTAAGCGTTACCCAGAAGGTCATAAACTATCTGGCCGTGTAACAAATCTAACTGACTACGGCTGCTTCGTTGAAATCGAAGAAGGCGTTGAAGGTCTAGTACACGTTTCTGAAATGGATTGGACTAACAAGAACATCCACCCATCTAAAGTTGTTAATGTTGGCGACGAAGTTGAGGTTATGGTTCTTGATATCGACGAAGAGCGTCGTCGTATCTCTCTAGGTCTTAAACAGTGTAAAGCTAACCCATGGCAGTCATTCGCTGAAGCGCAAGCTAAAGGCGACAAAGTTACTGGTAAGATCAAGTCTATCACTGACTTCGGTATCTTCATCGGTCTAGACGGCGGCATCGACGGTCTAGTTCACCTATCTGACATCTCTTGGAACGTTCCTGGAGAAGAAGCGGTACGTGATTACAAGAAAGGCGATGAAATCTCTGCAGTTGTTCTAGCAGTAGATGCAGAGCGTGAGCGTATTTCTCTTGGCGTTAAGCAAATGGAAAACGACCCGTTCAACGCATATGTTGCTGATAACAAAAAAGGTACTCTAGTTAACGGTACTGTTACTGCAGTTGACGCGAAAGGTGCTACAATTGAACTTGTAGACGGCGTTGAAGGTTACATCCGTGCTTCTGAAGCATCTCGTGACCGTATTGAAGATGCGTCTCTAGTCCTAAGCGTTGGTGACAGCGTTGAAGCGAAATTTACTGGTGTAGACCGTAAAAACCGCGTAATCAACCTATCTATCAAAGCTAAAGATGAAGCTGATGAGCAAGAAGCAATGGCTACTCTGAACAAAGCTGATGAAGGTGCGTTTGGTAATGCTATGGCTGATGCATTCAAGGCTGCTAAAGGCGAATAATCTAACTCGCTAAAAGGGGCCGTAAGGCTCCTTTTTTTTCAGTTAGTGCCTACTTTGATAAGTAATGAGGGAAACTATGACTAAGTCTGAATTGATAGAAAGACTCTGTGCTGAGAAAACGCACCTATCTGCTAAAGAAATTGAAGACGCTGTGAAAGATATTCTTGAACATATGGCATCAACTTTAGAAAGCGGAGAGCGAATCGAAATTCGCGGATTTGGTAGTTTCTCTTTGCACTATCGTGAGCCTAGAGTAGGTCGTAATCCTAAAACCGGTGATAAAGTGGTGTTGGATGGCAAATTCGTCCCTCATTTCAAGCCAGGTAAAGAGTTACGTGAGCGAGTTAATGAGAATATCTAAAGCGATTTAGAGAGTATTCTAAAAAACGGCATACCGTTTAAGTATGCCGTTTTTTTAAGAAAGGAATCCATAATAGACATGGTTTGTAAGGCCATTTTCCTGCATAATCAGACCAGATCAATACTGGATAGGTAGTGGCATATGAAAATTATAAAAATCGTTCTAATTCTTGCACTTTTTTTGATTGCTTTAGCATTAGGGGCTCAAAATCAAGCAGTTGTGACGTTTAACTATTTGATCGCTCAAGGCGAATTTCACCTGTCTACTTTACTTGGCACTGTCTTTGTCTCTGGTTTTTTACTTGCTTGTTTGCTTGGCAGTAGCTTCTACTTCAAGTCTCAGTTGCAAGTTAGAAAGTTGAATAAGCAACTGAAAAAGCAAACAGCAGAGAACAGCTCTGTAACAAGTAAAGCGTAGTGAAATAAAGGCTGACTTGATGTTAGAAATTCTCTTCTTGCTATTACCGATTGCCGCCGCCTACGGCTGGTATATGGGAAATCGCAGTGCTCAGCAAGATAAGCAGAAACACTCTCACCAAATTTCTCGTCAGTATGTGACGGGTCTTAACTTGCTGCTTTCTGATCAATCAGATAAGGCCGTTGACCATTTTATCGAGCTACTCCAAGTAGACAATGAAACGATTGATACCCACTTAGCGCTGGGCAACTTATTCCGTTCAAGAGGAGAGGTTGATCGTGCTATCCGCATCCATCAAAATCTCATATCTCGTTCAAGTCTTACTATTGACCAAAAAAATCTCGCCTTACAACAATTGGCAAAAGATTATATGGTGGCAGGCTTTCTCGACCGCGCTGAAAAAATATTTGAACAACTGATTGAAGAGCCTGAACACAAAGAAGCGGCGTTGCAACAATTGGTTTCTATTTACCAACAGACTCGAGAGTGGCATAAAGCTATCGATTACGCTTATGCGTTGGTCAAATTAGGCAGAAAAAGGATGCACAGTGTTATAGCCCATTTTTGGTGTGAACTTGCAATGCAAGAGAAGGCTGAAGGACGCGATAGCAAAGCGATTCAATATCTTAAAAAAGCGCTGTCTGAAGATCCGAAGTGTGTACGCGCAACGATCTCTTTAGGTAAGCTGTATCTTGAAAATGATGACTACCGTCATACAATCCAGTATATGCAGATGGTCTTGGAGCAGGACATTGATTTTATCGGCGAGGTATTGCCGACGCTTGCTGAGTGCTATCACCATATTGGGAAAGAGGGTGAACTTGTTGAGTTTTTACGCGAGTGCATTATCAATGAAGCTGGAGTGTCAGCTGAACTGATGCTCGCACAGTTGGTGGCACAACATGATGGTGCTGGAGCAGCACAGGAACTTTTGACACGGCAATTGGTTAAAAATCCGACCATGAAGGGCTTCTACCGTTTAATTGACTACCATCTCATCGAAGCAGAGGAAGGTCGAGCGAAAGAGAGCTTGTCGACCTTGCAAAAATTGGTAGGTGAGCAACTAAAAGTAAAACCTCACTACCGATGCAGAAAGTGTGGTTTCTCAACCCATTCTCTCTACTGGCACTGCCCATCATGTAAGAATTGGGGTTCAATTAAACCTATCCGTGGTTTGGATGGTGAATAGAGTTCATGTACTGGAGTTACTGATCGACTCGAAAACTGCAGCTTATGAAAGCTGCATTTTTTTAGCTTAATTATTTTAGGAGTGAAAATGAAAGACCAGAGAGTAATTGTCGCGTTGGATTATGAGCAACAAGCGGAAGCGTTAGCTTTTGTTGATAAAATTGACCCCAACAGCTGTCGATTAAAAGTGGGCAAGGAGATGTTTACCCTGTTTGGTCCCGATTTTGTGCGTGAGCTACACAAAAGAGGTTTTTCGGTATTCTTAGACCTAAAGTTTCATGATATTCCCAACACGTGCTCTAAAGCCGTACGTGCGGCGGCTGAGCTTGGCGTATGGATGGTGAATGTTCATGCCAGTGGTGGGGAGAGAATGATGTCGGCGTCTCGCCAGATTCTTGAACCTTATGGTAACGATAGACCACTACTTATTGCTGTCACAGTACTAACCAGTATGGAACAATCGGATCTTCGTGGTATTGGCATCGATGTTGCGCCTAAAGAGCATGTAATGCGTCTGGCTAGCCTAACTCAAAATGCAGGGTTAGATGGAGTGGTATGCTCAGCTCAAGAAGCGCACATGCTTAAGAGCCATCTTGGTCAAGAGTTTAAATTAGTTACGCCAGGGATTCGTCCTATTGGTTCTGAAACAGGAGACCAAAGACGTATTATGACTCCGAGTGAGGCCATAAAAGCTGGTTCAGATTATCTAGTCATCGGTCGCCCAATTACTCAGGCAACAAGACCGGATGAAGTCCTAAAAGCGATAAATGATACGTTAATTTAAATTAATGTTTTCTTTACGTTGTTGTATGAAAAAGGTCGCTTATGCGACCTTAAAAATACTTCCTAATCAAAAATAATGGGCTACCATTTTTTCTTTTCACCAAACAGTGCTTCCATATCACTATTTCTCTCGTTATCTTCAATTTGTTGAAGATCCGTTGCACTTTTTGTTTGGCGTCGTTTTTCTAAGTCATCATACATTGACTGAAGTTTTTCACGAGCTTGATTGGAATAAGCATCATTTTTTGAGCTAAGAACATCGATCCCTTTACGCAATAGCTGAATCGCAGTTCCGGGTTGCCCACGAACGATCGAATCATTTGCCCGCTTAACAACATTTTCAATGTTGATTCGAATTTGTATTGTTTCTAGACGCGCATTTTCAGCGACGTAAGATTGTGTTTCAAAACGTCCTTTATTGTGCTCACTACGAATCGTGTCTCTTAAACGTTTCACTAGTTTAAGCATAATCAAAGCTTGTTTATCGCTGGTGGGTACTTTAAACGTTGTACTGTCACCACCTGGGTGGTTTTCTTGTAAATGCTTAATTTGCCCTTTCATATGCTCAATGCGTTGTGCCAACTGCTTATTTTTCGGGTCAAGCTCATACATACTAAGTAGGGCATCAAGGATACGGGTATTTAAACACACTAAGAGTTCTTTACTAAACGGCATGTGGTGTGCGTTGCCGATAAGGTCTTCTGTCGCATCAATAATGGCGATATATCGAGTCGACTCCTGCTTTTTAGCTGACTCGACCTTTACTTTGTATTGAAGCATGATGTTATAGCCAAGGACTAACACCAGCAAGACTGCTACAAGAGCAATGATTAAACCTATATTCATATAATCCGTATCTTTATTAGAATTCAGTGGCTAGCAATTAAGAATACACGATCCTTAGTTATCACTACACCTTCAAATTGACTATTTTTATTATTCCTGTTTTAACCCCTAAAAACTGCCTTTTATTGCTTAGATTGGGCGATAGTTGGCAAAAATTTAGTCAGCTACGCAAAATACTTACTTTTTTCTTCGCTCTTGAATCATCAAGCTTTGAATTGAGAGTGTTAAGCGTTATAACTAATAATTATAAACTATGATTGAAAGATCTGGATCTTTGATAATGGATTACGGGGCCAATAATGAAGTTACAGCAGTTAAAATATATTGTTGAAGTGGTTAATCACAACCTGAATGTCTCAGCAACTGCGGAAAGCCTTTATACCTCTCAGCCAGGCATTAGTAAACAGGTTCGTTTACTCGAAGATGAATTGGGTATTCAAATTTTTGAGCGTAGCGGTAAGCACCTGACACAAGTCACGGGTGCAGGTGAAGATATTATTCGTATCTCACAAGAGATCCTTTCACGTGTGGAAAGCATTAAGGCCGTGGCAGGGGAGCATACGCACCCTGAGATGGGTACGCTGAATATTTCAACGACTCATACACAAGCTCGCTACGCGTTACCTGATGTAATCAAAGGATTCACTGCGCGTTATCCGAAAGTGTCGCTACACATGCACCAAGGCACCCCAAGTCAGATGTCGGAAGCGGTTGCAAAAGGCACCGCTAATTTTGCGATAGCAACAGAAGCGCTTCATCTGTACCAAGATGCCATCATGCTACCTTGTTATCATTGGAACCGCTCCATTGTTGTTCCCAAAGATCATGCTCTTGCAAAAAAAGAACGAGTAACGATTGAGGATTTAGCCGCGTATCCATTGGTCACTTACGTGTTTGGTTTTACTGGCCGTTCAGAGTTAGACACTGCATTTAATCGCGTAGGGTTAACGCCGCGAGTTGTCTTTACCGCCACCGATGCGGATGTGATAAAAACTTATGTCCGGATGGGAATTGGGGTGGGTGTTATCGCAAGTATGGCGATAGATAAATCACGCGACACCGATCTTATCGCGATTGATGCCAGCCATCTTTTTGGTGCGAGCACGACTAGCATTGGTTTTCGCCGAGGCACATTCCTGCGTTCTTATATGTTTGACTTTATGGAACGTTTCGCGCCTCATCTTACTCGCCCTGTGGTCGAACGGGCTACCTCGTTAAAATCGAATATCGAAATAGAAGAGATGTTTAAAGACATTGAATTGCCAGTTCGTTAAGCAAATTTTGATCATTTAAAACGAAACACTTTCTAATTAAACCATCACCTCCTAGAATTGGCCTTTCTAGGGGGATGTATGCGCGCGCTTTTCAAACATATCGATGCTTTTTTAATTGAAAACCAACGTTTTTGGCGATTTGAGCCCTTTCATCATAGTGGCTCAGACAGTTCACCTTGGAAACATTCAGATCATAGGCTGGATCAGTGGTTGCAAACGCTATCTTTGGACAGTATCGATAGCTTAAAGTCATCGCCGCAAGCGCTCATTGAGCAACTTCATCCGTATATCGAGGGGTTAAAAGAAGCGGATATCATGATTAGGCTTCAAGATGCCCCTCGTAATACTCAGCAAGCACTCAGCCCTTACTTAGAGCTAGAGCAGGGGATCCCTGGCAGAAAGCTAGAACAAATTCGTTTAATGAGCGAATCACTCCTCTCTAGGCATTCAGGAACGGAATGGCTAGAGTGGTGCGCGGGTAAAGGCTTTTTAGGTCGAATTATCGCAGCGCAGTCAAAACAAAAAGTCACTAGTTTTGAGTATCAGTCGCAGCTCTGCCATGCAGGACAAGCATGCGCCGATGAACATGATCTTCCGATGCAATTTATTCAAGGGGACGCTTTTGAGCCGCAAGCGTTTGGCGTTTTCAATACCAATCAGCATGCCGTCGCTTTACATGCCTGTGGTGATCTCCATGTTCGCCTACTCGAATATTCCGTTGCTCATCGCTTGCCTGCGATTACGTTTTCACCATGTTGCTAC
This sequence comes from Vibrio sp. V01_P9A10T6, assembly GCF_963877065.1. Taxonomy (NCBI): domain Bacteria; kingdom Pseudomonadati; phylum Pseudomonadota; class Gammaproteobacteria; order Vibrionales; family Vibrionaceae; genus Vibrio; species Vibrio sp. V01_P9A10T6. The sequence continues at coordinate 7,120 of NZ_CAWNTB010000196.1, read as the reverse complement.
CATTTAATCAAAGCCGATAGCTACCAACCCATGTCCAGCTACGGTCGTACTTCTTCTCTTGCCTTGTCCAAAGAAGAGCTGCGTATTCCGCTGCAAGAAACCGTTACGGGGGGAGAGCGGGTTCGCCGTCATCGTTTGCAAGAAATGACGTTTCGTTTGGGTTTTGATTTGTTGCTAAGATCTGAGCTTGGGCATCATCAATATTGCCCAATTCCGAGCCTCAAAAAATCACAACTAGCCGAAGGATTTTTAGCTTTTTGTTATTGGGCGGCGGCACAAAAAGGCATCGCATTACCAGAAGTGGATTGGCCTGCTTATGAACGTAAAGGCGAGCAGCGTTTTTGGCAGATGGAAAGGATAGGCTTAGTACAACAGGCATTTCGCCGCATGATTGAGCTTTGGTTGGTATTGGATAAGGCACTTTATCTTCAAGAGCAAGGCTATGAGGTGCAGATTGAGCAGTTTTGCGCTAGGAAAGTAACGCCACGCAATATATTGGTTCACGCTTATAAAAAATAAAAGCCAAGCGCATGACGCACTTGGCTAAGAATTGAGAGCTTTACCGCAAATTGTTATCGTTAGTTAAACAGAGCGATAGCTTCAGATGGGTCAAGATATTCAAGGTTGAAACTCTCGGCGACCTCTTTACAGGTGACTTTACCGTGTATCACGTTTAAACCTTCTAGGAATCCTTTATCCTCTAATAATGCACGTTGATAACCTTTATTGGCCAGTTTAACAATGTAAGGCAACGTAGCGTTATTCAAGGCGAAAGTTGATGTGCGAGCCACAGCGCCTGGCATGTTTGCGACGCAGTAATGAACGACGTCATCAACGATATAGGTCGGGTCATCATGAGTGGTAGCATGTGAGGTTTCAAAGCAGCCGCCTTGGTCAATTGCCACATCAACGACCGCAGAGCCAGGTTTCATTCTAGAAATCAGATCTTTAGTTACGAGTTTAGGAGCTGCTGCTCCGGGGATCAGTACTGCGCCTATTACTAAATCGGCTTCGAGGACGTATTTTTCAATCGCATCCTTTGTTGAATACACGACTTTAGCGTGACCTTGGAATTCTTCATCGAGTTTACGCAGCATATCAACACTTCGGTCGAGAATCGTCACATCAGCACGCATTCCGACAGCAATTCTGGCTGCGTTGGCACCGACTACACCGCCACCAATCACCACCACTTTTGCTGGTGCGACTCCGGGTACACCACCCAGTAACAAACCACAGCCCGCGTGTGATTTTTCTAAACACTGCGCACCTGATTGAATAGACATTCGACCAGCGACTTCAGACATTGGTGCTAATAGTGGCAAGCGACCCATATTATCTGTTACAGTCTCGTAGGCTATACAGACAGCTTTGCTCTTGATTAGCTCCTCAGTTTGTGGAAAATCTGGAGCTAGATGTAAATAGGTAAATAAAATTTGGCCTTCGCGGAGCATTGCTCGTTCAGCAGCCTGAGGTTCTTTGACCTTAACAATCATTTCTGCTTTCGCAAAAATGTTAGAAGCAGTAGGAAGAATGGATGCGCCTACAGCGATGTAATCATCGTCTGAAAAGCCGATGCCGGAACCGGCATTTGTTTCAACATAAACTTGGTGACCGTGTGAGACAAGTTCGCGCACGCTTGCGGGAATCATGCCCACACGATATTCGTGGTTTTTGATTTCTTTAGGAACTCCAATGATCATCCTGACTCCTTAGGTTTTTTTGGTTGTTATAACTATATGTAGGGTTGTTGTTTCGAATTTGTGACTAGTATAGATGTGAATGTGTAAAATTTGATACTGAATATTAAAAAGTTGTAGTATATATTTTTGCAAGGAAGTAATAAGGTGGAATAAAAAATGGCAGACAACTATAAAAGGCCGTCCAAGGATTTAGACCGTATCGATCGCAATATTTTGAATGAATTGCAGAAAGATGGTCGTATTTCGAATGTAGAATTATCAAAACGAGTGGGTTTATCTCCAACCCCCTGTTTAGAGCGTGTACGTCGTTTAGAGCGTCAAGGTTTCATTACCGGTTATACCGCGTTGTTGAATCCACAATATCTTGATGCTTCGCTGTTGGTATTTGTGGAAATTACATTGAATCGCGGTGCACCTGATGTGTTTGAACAGTTTAATACTGCGGTTCAAAAACTGGATGACATTCAAGAATGCCATCTTGTTTCGGGTGATTTTGACTATCTTCTCAAAACTCGAGTCTCTGACATGGGGGCGTATCGTAAATTGTTGGGTGATACGCTATTGCGTTTGCCCGGAGTCAATGACACTCGCACTTATGTTGTGATGGAAGAAGTGAAGCAAAGTAACCAGTTGGTTATCAAAACTCGATAACGCCAGATTGTCTGAATAGTGGTACTTCTTTCCACATTCTGACGTTCGCCAATTGGGTTTTTAACCTTGATGTGGTTAAATCACACAACAAACCGAGCGGCTTTTGCCGCTCGGACTGTTTTCACCCAAACCAACGCATCAAGCCGCAATAAACCTTGAGTGTTGGCGTTAATCAGAATCTAGGTTTATGTTCAAAGAGAACCAAAATAAAGTTGAGACCATTATTAAGACCAGCGAAGAGCCTCAGTCTTCACGCCTCAATGGATCGCAACGTCTGAAAGAGTGCGGGCTTATTGTCGCTGTGCTTGCCTCTGTGCTTCTTTCCATCGCTTTATTAACATTTAGTCCCGCCGATCCTTCATGGTCGCAAACCGCGTGGGGAGGCGATATTGAAAATGCAGGCGGTATTATTGGCGCATGGATTGCCGATACCTTGTTCTTTATTTTTGGATCGCTGGCCTACCCAATACCGCTCATGATTACTGTGCTAGCATGGGTTTTTCTGCGTAAAAGAGAAGAGAATGAACCCCTTGATTTTGTGCTGTGGGGAACGCGTTTACTCGGCTTAACTATCTTGATTTTGACCAGTTGTGGCCTTGCGGATATCAACTTTGACGATATTTGGTATTTTTCATCTGGTGGTGTGATTGGGGATGTCTTAACCAGTTTGGCGCTGCCAACGCTTAATTTACTAGGCTCAACCTTAGTATTGCTCTTTTTATGGGGCGCTGGTTTTACGCTGCTAACGGGTATCTCCTGGCTAAGCATCGTGGAATGGTTAGGCACGATGAGTATTTCTCTTGGCGTTGCGTTGATCAATCGATTACGTGGTGAGAAAGATGAAGATATTGCGCCCGTTTTGTCGCCAATGGAATTGTCGCCGCTTGAATCATCATCCGCAGACTTAGCCGTTGTTGAGTCTAGTTCGCCAAATGAAGAATATGTCAAATCAGCCCTCGATGCGTTTGGGGCCGAGCAATACACGCCTGCGGTAGAGGTTGAAGAAGAGCTGGAACAGACTCACTCGCCAAGACGTTTTAATATTCACATGCCAGCGGCCAAAACTCAGGCTAACACTTCTCCTGAATTCAGTGAAACTCACTCAGATGAAGTGCCATTTGATCGCAGCAAGCAGCTTAGTGCAACGATTGAAGAGTTAGAAACTGTTGCGTTGGAAGAGGATGACCTTGCTCTTTCATCGGCAGACTGGGTAGATGAAAGAGCTAATGAGAATCAAGCATTAGCCAGTGCCGACCTCGATGCCAGTCAAGAAGCTCAGCAATATGCATGGGTAGAGGACGAAGAGGTGAGCGATCCGTCGCTTACGATGACAGAAGTTGATCTTGATGTGTCGCGTGTTGAACCAGTTATTTCCAATTTGGATGTGCTGGATGAAGATGAATCAGATCAAGCGTTGGCTGCTGATCTTGATGTGATGTCAGAAGATGACGAGCCACCGTTAGGCCAGCAAGATAGCGATGTGACGGCTTTTCAGAACATGGTGTCTTCGGCTCAGGCCAATATGGCGGCCAAGCAAAACCCATTTTTAATGCAAAAAGAGACTAACCTGCCTAAACCGACGGAGCCACTACCGACGTTAGAGCTTCTGTATCACCCAGAAAAGCGTGAACACTTTATTGACCGAGAGGCATTAGAGGAGGTTGCTCGTTTGGTTGAATCTAAACTCGCGGATTACAAAATTCAAGCGCAAGTGGTTGATATCTTTCCGGGGCCGGTTATCACTCGTTTTGAATTAGATTTAGCTCCAGGCGTAAAAGTGAGCCGTATTTCTAGCCTATCGATGGATTTGGCGCGTTCCTTATCGGCAATGGCGGTGAGGGTGGTTGAAGTGATCCCCGGTAAACCTTATGTTGGTCTTGAACTGCCAAACATGAGTCGTCAAACCGTCTATTTGTCAGATGTTATAAAAAGCCGTCAATTCCAAGAAGCGAAATCACCCACGACCATCGTTTTAGGGCAAGACATTGCAGGCGAAGCATTGGTCGCGGATTTAGCCAAAATGCCGCACGTGTTGGTGGCTGGTACAACAGGCTCAGGTAAGTCGGTTGGGGTCAACGTGATGATCCTCAGCATGCTTTATAAAGCGAGCCCAGAAGACGTTCGCTTTATTATGATTGACCCGAAAATGTTAGAGTTATCGATCTACGAGGGTATTCCTCACCTGCTAGCTGAAGTTGTGACTGACATGAAAGACGCATCAAATGCTTTACGTTGGTGTGTGGGTGAAATGGAACGTCGTTATAAATTAATGTCTGTGCTTGGTGTGCGTAACATCAAAGGCTTCAATGATAAGCTAAAAATGGCCGCTGCTGCTGGCCACCCCATCCACGATCCTTTGTGGAGAGAAGGGGACAGTATGGAGAGTGAACCGCCACTGCTGGAAAAACTGCCTTACATTGTCGTTGTTGTTGATGAATTTGCGGATCTGATGATGGTGGTGGGTAAAAAAGTAGAAGAGTTGATCGCGCGTTTGGCACAAAAGGCTCGAGCTGCGGGTATTCACCTTATTTTGGCCACTCAGCGCCCATCGGTTGATGTGATCACCGGTTTAATCAAAGCGAATATTCCGACCCGCGTTGCGTTTACCGTTTCGACTAAAACCGACTCAAGAACTATTTTGGACCAAAGTGGTGCGGAATCACTGCTCGGTATGGGCGATATGCTCTATCTACCACCGGGTTCTAGCCACACGATCCGGGTTCACGGTGCGTTTGCCTCGGATGAAGATGTGCATGCGGTGGTAAACAACTGGAAAGCACGCGGTAAGCCGAATTACATAGAAGAGATCACTTATGGTGACCAAGGACCAGAAGCCTTGCTACCCGGTGAGAAGATGGAAAGTGATGAAGAAGTGGATCCACTATTTGATCAAGTGGTTGAACATGTAGTGGAAACGCGTCGAGGTTCAGTTTCAGGAGTGCAACGCCGATTTAAAATCGGTTACAACCGCGCTGCAAGAATTGTAGAGCAGTTGGAAGCACAAGGTATTGTGAGCGCTCCCGGCCATAATGGTAATCGCGAAGTACTATCGCCAGCGCCGCCGCGAGATTAATCACGGTCATTGTAGGCAACACAAACAAAACAGCGCCACCCATGATGCCATGAGCGGCGCTGTTTCAATTTAGCTAGCATAAACTCTCGCCAGCCTTGCTAACGGCTATTTTTCTTGCATCAGCCCCATCAGTGCTTGTTGCGTGTCAGATATTTGCTGCTGCGCGGATGGTGTACTGCCAATTCCCAATTGCTGTTTAGCTTCATCTTCAGAGAGACCTAAGTGGCAACACAGTAAATCAATCGCCATTTGATAGTTGCTCGTTTCAGCCATGATGCTGTCCTTTGTCCGTCGAAAATGTCTGTTTCCCATGCAATGTAGTCACTTTAGCTGGGACTCTCAATACGACCAAAGTCTTATGCGTTCAATTGCTCATCACGTGCTGTAAGGGTAGGTTAACCATCTTGCTATTCAATAACAGATTTTAGAAAACTCGGCGTCAGACATTAAATGTTTCAATTTATCGCTTAACCTTGTTTTTCAAATCTTAGACTATATGTATATGAAAAATTGTGTAGGTTCATGCTAGCGTCGCTTGCAGCCTACACTCATAATAAGCTTTTCATTCGGAGATAAGTAATGAAGCGAGTCATGTTATTTCTAGCAACCAACCTTGCGGTGGTTCTGGTTCTTAGCCTTGTATTAAATATTGTTTATGCTGTGACGGGGATGCAGCCGGGCAGTTTATCTGGCTTGCTCGTCATGGCCGCGTTGTTTGGTTTTGGCGGCTCATTTATTTCATTATTGATGTCAAAGAGCATGGCTCTGCGCTCGGTAGGTGGAATGGTGATTGAAAGTCCACGTAACGAAACTGAGCATTGGCTAGTGCAAACGGTGCGTCGTCAAGCTCAGCAAGCGGGTATTGGTATGCCAACGGTAGCAATTTATGATTCGCCGGACATCAACGCTTTTGCAACAGGCGCTAAACGTGATGATTCTCTCGTCGCTGTTTCAACGGGGCTATTGCACAGCATGACGCGTGACGAGGCCGAAGCGGTATTGGCGCATGAAGTGAGCCACATTGCCAATGGCGATATGGTCACGATGACTTTAATGCAAGGAGTGGTTAATACCTTCGTTATTTTCTTATCGCGCTTTATCGCAAACATCGTGTCGTCTCGTGATTCAGAAGAGGGTGGCGGTAGCAATATGATGGTTTATTTTGGAATCTCTATGGTGCTGGAATTGGTATTTGGCTTCCTCGCGAGCTTTATTACGATGTGGTATAGCCGTCATCGCGAATTCCACGCCGACGCAGGTGCAGCAAAGCTTGTGGGTAAACACAAGATGATTGCGGCGTTAGAGCGTTTAAAAATGGGGCAAGAATCTCAATTGGAAGGTTCCATGATGGCGTTTGGTATCAACGGTAAACGTTCAATGACGGAATTATTGATGAGTCACCCGCCGCTTGATAAACGCATCGCCGCTTTGCGCAATAGTTAATCTAAGCTAACTAAAAAAGAGAAGGCCAGCGAATTTCGCTGGCCTTTTTGATCGTCGTAACTATTGGAATTTTAGTCTTTATTTTCTTTTTTGATCTTAATTTCTTGCAACCACGTATGCATTGAAAAGATACAAAGTTATACAAGAAATATTTTGTATAACTAAGCGACTTGTACTATTTTGTACATGTGAAGTTTTTGTATAACTTATGGAAACGTACAATGGATGTCGAATCGGTTGCTCAAGTTTA
>NZ_CAWNTB010000195.1:0-17034 GCF_963877065.1 Vibrio sp. V01_P9A10T6 | reverse complement strand
GGCCTACATTGACTCATTTTGACCAAGCGTCTAAACGTGCTGATAGCTATGAGTATATTGAACTGTCAGTAACGCAAGCGGGCTATGTCCATTTCATGCTTAATGCACAGCAAGCCAATAGCCAAGTTGAGCTCTATGCAACTTATGAATAATTAATGAATAAAAAGAAGTGTAAAAGCACTTCTTTTTATTAAAATCATATAATTAGCCATAAAAGTAATAACTATATTAACATTATGTAATTTAATCTTTACTTAATAATAATTTGATCTTGTGGGAAGAATATAAATTAACACTCTATTTATTTCTTGAAAGAATAGTATTCGGTGATATTGTGTTTTTATGTAGAGTTATTACTCTATGTTGTAATTAAAAATATTAAGGGTTCATTATGAGATATATAACACCCGTTTCATTACTGCTTGTGGCCACTATTATGGGGTGCAACTCAGAAGAAGCGACAACCAGTAGCACCAGCCAATCCAATGCTGATGCGATTGCACAGCAAAAAAGAGCGTTAGCACTGCAACTGAGTGAAAGTTACGCCGAGCTTGAAACTACACTTAAAACTGAAATCAGCGCGCAAAACCTATCCATTTCTGTTTCCACTTTGTTTGAAGAGCAGCCTGATTCCGATTTTAGTCAACAGATGGTTGTAGCGGACGCGCAAATTCGTTCAATGAAAGGCATTGAGGATTTTACTGAGCAATTGCTGCAACTGCGTATTGCCGATGCGTCGATGATTAAAGAGTGGCAAGAAGGGCAAAGCCCGTTGTTTGCTTTTGAGCCCAAAGGTAATGATGCGTCTTGGCAATATATTGAAGCGTTTGATGTGTACGGACAGGTTCATCAACTGGATGTATATCAAATGCCAGATGTACCCGTTTTCGTGGTTGATAGTAATAGCGAAGTGGAATTGCGCGCAGGCTTACAAGCAATGCGTGCACAGATGAACGCATTGGGTCAATCGACCACATTGACCACAGTAGAAAGTGGTAGCGTCGCCGCGCAAGCGATGGCCCGCAGCAGCGATAATAGCGCTGAGCCTATTTCCACCACAGTGCTGAAAAAAATTCGTTTAGCGGATGACAAAGAACCGTGGATCTCTGGAGCGGCTGAAATTTATGCGATTGTTACAGGCATCAATCCAAGCCGAGATGAGCCGACCATTGACTTAGTTGAAATGCCTTATTTGGATTACGACAAGCAAGATTACTTCCCAAATCAAGTGATGATCCAATGGTCTCGTTACCGTTGGGGCGCAGCCGATCTTATCTTGATGGAGCAAGATGATGGTACCGATTATAAAGAGCTGGCTAAATTACTCGTCAAAGTAGCGGAAGAAGTGCTGAAGCTTATCCCTGATCCAGAAGTGCAGGCGTATGCGATTATTCCGCAAATCACGGGCAAGATCATTGATGCGATTCCCGATGGTTTACTGGTCAACGACGACGATTATGTCGATGTCTTTTACACCTTGATGCAAGACACCAGCTATGTTGATCATCCTGGAGCGAGTGGTAACGCAGTGGCCACTTTTGAGCCTTTGACGATTAACCCGACACGTCCATAACATTTCTCTCCCCCTAGAAAGCGAGCGCGAATCTCTTATTAGCGCTCGCTTTTTCATCATTCTTGCTGCTTCTGATCATCATGGCCGATTTTGATGTGAATAGGGTTGCTTGAACGACGGTCAACGATTATATTACCCGAACTTAATGCGAATGCTTATCAAAATCTGTCGCAGTTATTTTAAATGGGAACCTATATGAAATCGTTGTTTAGTTTGGCAGCACTTGGCTTGCTTACCTCTTTTACTCTCAGTGCTAAAACCGTTTCTGTGGATCATCAACTCGGTACCACGACGATCGAGCAAAATCCGCAACGTGTGGTTGTCATTGGTTTGGGTGCGTTAGATACGTTAGATCGCTTTGGTATTGAACCTGTTGCGGTATCGAAAGTGACTGAACTGCCGAATTATTTAGCGAAGTACAACAGCGATACATACGCACCTGCCGGTTCTTTATTTGAGCCTGATTTCGAAACCATTTATATGCAAAAACCGGATGTGATTGTGATTGGGCCGCGCGCCGCAACCAGTTATGACGAGCTATCTAAAATTGCACCAACTATCGTTTTTGCAGCCGATGCAAGCCAAGGCTACTGGCAGAGTACACAACAGCAGTGGCGTAATCTAGGTAAAGTCTTTGCTATTGAAGATCAAGTGGAAGCCAAAATTGAAGATTTAGATAAGCAGTTTCAAGCACTTCGTAGCTTTAATCAGAACAATCAAATCGATGCGCTCACAGTGATGAGCTCTGGCGGTAACATTACCGCTTTTGGGCCTGAATCACGTTTCTCGGCGGTGTATAAAGATTTTGGATTCAAAACGACCGTCGATAGCATCAAAGCGATACGCCATGGCGATCTAATCTCCTATGAATTTATTCGTGAACATGATCCTAAAACCTTATTGATCATTGATCGTGATACGTTGGTCAACAAAGGGCAGAGTCACACTCGCCAAGAGTTTGAAAATGACCTGATCAAAGCGACTGCGGCCTACAAAAATAAAAGCATGGCGTTTTTAGACCTTAATGCTTGGTACCTATCCATTTCTGGTGTGACTGCTACAGAGCAGATGATCAGCGACGTTAGAAATGCTGTACACATTCACTAATTTGCCACAAACAAGCTGAGGTTAGCTTTGAAAAAGTTATTGCTTGCTTTGTTGGTAGTCAGCCTATCTTCACTGTTTGTGGGGGTAGGCAATCTATCACTAATGGCATTACTGCAAGGGGATGCCCATGCTTGGCAACTGCTCTTTACCAGTCGTTTGCCACGTTTGTTGGCGATTGTTTTAGCCGGGGCAGGGCTCAGTATCGCGGGTCTTATTATGCAGCAAATCAGCCAAAACCGATTTGCCGCGCCTTCTACCTCCGGTACTATTGAATGCGCCATGCTGGGCTACGTGTTGAGCTTAGTCTTTTTTGGCCACGGTGAAAGCTTGTGGCTTATTTTCTCGGTTTCGATTGCGGGCACTTTGCTGTTTGTGCAACTGATTCAGCGCGTGCAGTTTAAAAATGCCATTTTTGTCCCTTTGATCGGCATTATTTTTGGCAATGTGGTGGAATCCGCCGCCTCCTTCATCGCTTACAAATACGATGCGATACAAAACCTTTCTAGCTGGACGGTAGCCAATTTTGCCAATTTGCTGAAAGGGGATTTCGAACTGCTCTATATTGCGATTCCGGTTGCCCTCTTTAGCTATTTGTATGCGGCGCGAATTTCGGCGGTCGGCATGGGTAAAGATTTTGCTGTGAACTTAGGGCTTAACTATCAACAAGTGCTGGTGATTGGCGTTTGTTTGGTGTCGGTGATGTCTGCGACGGTTGTGATGATTGTCGGTCAACTGCCTTTTTTAGGGTTGATTGTGCCTAATTTAGTCAGCCACTATTACGGCGACAACTTACGCAAAAATATCCCTCGTACGGCCATTTTCGGTGCGTTATTGGTACTGCTATGCGATTTGGGCGGCCGTTTGGTTATTTTCCCCTATGAAGTGCCGATTTCGATGATCATCAGTATTCTCGGTGGCAGTGTATTTATTGTGTTGCTGTTGCGAGGCCAACGCCATGGGTAAGTCTGTATGTGCGAGCATCACTTTGCGTGATCATAGCAAACTGTGGTTACTGGTTTTGGCTTCTCTGCTTTTTGCTGGGTTATTTATTGGTGTTGGATTGAACGCCGACAACTATCACTATTTTCTTTCTCGTCGTGTACCCAAAGTATTGGCGATGGTGTTAGCGGGTATTGCCATTGCGCAGTCCTCTCTAGCATTTCAAACCATTACCCACAACCGAATTTTAACGCCCAGCATCATGGGGTTTGATTCACTCTACCTGTTTGTGCAGGTGTTAGTGGTGACTCTTTTTGGTGGCCTAAGTAGCTACGCGCTTAATGCTTATCTCAATTTTTCGTTGTCCGTTGCTGCCATGTTGCTGTTTTCTAGTTTGTTATTCGCTTTTTATTTTCGTAAGCAGCAGAGTAACTTAATGGTGTTGTTGTTATTAGGAGTCATTCTGGGGCAACTGTTTTCCAGCATTTCCTCTTTTTTGATCATGCTGATGGATCCGAATGATTTTTCATCGGTACAGTCCAATATGTTTGCGAGCTTCAACAACGTGAAAGTGGAACTTGTGTATTGGGTAACACCATTACTACTGCTGGTTTGCTTTGGCCTGTTTCGCCTGCATCGCGTGTTGGATGTTTTATGGTTGGATAACGATAACGCGGTCAGTTTAGGGGTGGATGTACGCCGAGTGACGCACCATGTATTGATGCTTAGTGCGGTATTAATTGCTATTTCTACCGCTTTAGTTGGGCCCGTGATGTTCTTTGGCTTATTGGTCACCAACTTAACGCGCGAGTGGTTTCGTTCATACCAACACCGAACCTTATTGATTGGTTGTTCCGCGATGGCGGTGTGTGCATTGCTTTCAGGTCAATGGGTGGTTGAAAAAGTATTCCAGTTTGAAACAACGCTGAGTGTGGTGATCAATTTCATCGGAGGTCTCTATTTTCTCTCCCTCCTTTTACGTAATAAAATGGTTTAATTTCATATGATTCAGCTAGATAAACTGACTAAAGTGTTTGGCCAACAAGCCGTTGTGGATAAGGCCTGTGCGCAGTTTGAAAAAGGCAAGGTCACTTCAATTATTGGCCCTAATGGTGCAGGAAAAAGTACCTTATTGTCGATGGCTAGCCGTTTGGTTAGCCGTGATAGCGGTAAAGTTTGGATTGAAAGCAAAGAGCTGGTTGAGTGGGATACTAAAGCGTTGGCTAAAAAGCTGTCGGTTCTGCGTCAAGCCAATACTCTGACCATGCGTTTTACCGTGAAAGAGCTGGTGGCTTTTGGCCGTTTTCCTTATTCGCAAGGTAAATTAACGGCCAACGATCATGCGATGATTGAGCAATCGATCGAATATCTTGATCTTAAAGCGATAGAAGATAAATACCTAGACGAACTGAGTGGCGGCCAACGCCAGCTGGCCTTTATTGCCATGGTGATCGCCCAAGATACCGATTACATCTTTCTCGATGAGCCATTGAACAACCTCGATATCAAACACTCATTGCAGATCATGGCCACTATTCAGCGTTTAGCACATGAGTTGAATAAAGCGGTGGTCGTGGTGATTCACGACATCAATTTTGCATCCTGCTACTCTGATTCCATCATTGCGCTGAAACGAGGCCAAGTAGTAGCAACTGGCACAGTACAAGAGGTGATTCAATCGTCGGTTTTGAGCGATATCTATGAAACGCCGTTCAACGTATTAGAAATAGAAAGCAAGCGTATTTGTATGTATTACACCCATTGATGCGGTTTAACTACTGCCGGTGTGCGTAACGTTACGAGTACTGAACAGAACGCTTTCGATTCACCGTAAGCCCCCTTTTTACTGCCTAATGTTGTCAACGCAAAATGGTGGAAGCGCAGACGTTTACTGCGCGCTACAGGATTGACTTAAATATTGATATATTTCTCACTTCAAAAGAAATAATAACTTGCCTCAGATCAAGAAAAAATCGTTTGGCATGATGCTAAAACTAAAACAAAGTTGAAAGATTAAAAAATTATTGAATAATGAGGGTCACGTAAACCAAGAAGTTGTATACTTCAACACTTAGTCTAAAACAGGAAACTTACCCCATGTCGAACTCGTTTGTTTTGGTTATTAACTCTGGCAGCTCATCACTGAAGTTTGCGGTGATTGATTCAAATACGGGGGATGCCGTACTGAGTGGTCTAGGTGAATGCTTTGGGCTTGATGATGCCCGTATGAGCTGGAAGTTTAACGGAGAAAAAGCCAATTGTGCGATTCAAGGTGAAGCGAATCACCACCTGTTGGCGGTTGCAAAACTGGTTGAGCTCGTGAAAAGCTACGGCTTGATTGATGACGTCGTTGCGATTGGGCACCGCGTAGTACATGGTGGCGAGAAGTTTACTAAGACCGTTAAGTTAGACGAAAAAATCGTCAACGAAGTTGAAGCGCTTAGTGATTTAGCACCGTTACATAATAAAGCACACGCGATTGGTATGCGCGCGGCAATGCTAGCGTTTCCTGAGTTACCGCAGTTTGCTGTTTTTGATACCGCTTTCCACCAAACCATGCCAGCAAAAGCCTACACAGGTGCGATTGCAAAAGAGCTATACACTGAGTTTGGTATTCGCCGCTATGGTTTCCACGGAACCAGCCATTATTTTGTGAGCCGTGAAGCGGCAAAAATGATCAACAAGCCAGTTGAAGAAAGCAGCTTTATTTCTGTTCACCTTGGTAATGGTGCGTCAGTGTGCGCAATTAAAGATGGTCAGAGTGTCGATACCAGTATGGGTTTTACACCGCTTTCCGGTTTGATGATGGGCACTCGCTGTGGTGACCTTGACCCCGGTATCATTGAATTTCTATTGAAGAAGGGTTGGACGCAAGAACAAGTGTTTAATTCATTGAACAAAGCCTCTGGTTTCTTGGGTGTTTCTGGTTTAACCAGCGATGCACGTGGCATTCTAGAAGCCATGGAGCAAGGTCATGAAGGCGCTACATTGGCCTTCCAAGTCTTCACCTACCGTGTGGCGAAATACATCGCGTCATACCTTGCAGCGCTTGATTCGCTCGACGGTATTATTTTCACCGGTGGCATTGGCGAAAATGCATTGCCTATTCGTCGTGAAATTCTACGCAACCTGAAAATTCTTGGTTTTGTGGAAAATGAGCAAGGCAACGAGCAAGCTCGATTCGGTAATGCTGGCATTATCGCAAAATCAGACATGCTAAATGCAGTAGTGCTTGTGGTACCAACTAACGAAGAATTCGTGATCGCTCAACAGTCGGTTGAGTTGCTATAATTACATTTAAAATCAAATAGAAAAAAGCGAGCTTAGTGCTCGCTTTTTTGTACTCATATGTTAGATAGACCATCACTAAGGATGTGCATGGCGACACACCCATGGCTTACTAAATTGCCTTCTACAATTCATTTTTGTGCATCTAAGTTAGCGAGGTTAGTACAGGGTTGTTGATGCCCCATGCGCTATCAGAGTAGAGGGAAGCGTTCTAAATTGGTGGTACCAAAACTAATGGGAGTCCCTACCTAACCTCAATGATTTAGCGAGAGCTGTTCATATGTTACCTGAACATTCAATTTACGCTATACAAGCTTTTTATTGTCTCCCTTAACCATACGATTTTAGGATTCTGATTATTGCGCTTATGCCAGATCATCGTAAATGGAATCAGTAGCTTATGCTGATATTCTTGCGAAATTGGAATGGGTAGCGATACCAAGTTAGGGTGCAGTTGTTCACAATATCGCTGACAATACTTGGGTGCCGTGGTTAACATTAGATGGCTGGGCTTCTCTGCTACAAACAGCGCCTGTTCGAAGCTTGCCATCGTTAGGCTAACATTGCGCGTATGTCCCTGCTCAGCCAAAATCTCATCCAACGCCCAGCTGTCGTTCTTCTCCCATGTAACATTGATATGGGCGTAGCTTAAGAAGGTCTCCAAGTTCCATTCCTGCTCAATCGCTGGGTGGTCTTTTCGGATATACACCATAGGCAGGTCGGAAAATAGAACTTCAAAATTGATGAAATATGGCAGCAGTTCTAGCGACTCCTTAGAGCGAGGGTGGCTCTCTCGCCCCGTAAAACCGATATCCACTTCACCGCGCGTAATCGCGTCTAATGAATCGTAATCCCAATTGTGGTACTTCACTTTAGAATCGGGATACGTGTCATGAATTCGTTTAGTCAGCTCATCCACCATAATGAGTGACAATGGAGACTCGACGCCAAGGTGAAACTTCACACCACTCGGCGCATCATCACCTCGTCGTGATGCAATCTGATTACCGATTTGCATCCAGTCTGACAAGCTTTCTTGCATGCTCGTCGCAAGTGTTGTTGGTTTAAGTCCCAGCGGCGTGTTCACAAATAAAGGGTCGTCAAACCAATCACGTAATTTAGCCAGTGACTTACTCACCGATGAGGGTGTTACATTCAGCTTTTTCGCCGTTTTCGTGACACTCTGCTCTTGCAAGAGCAACTGCAGAGTGAGCAATAAATTGAGATCAAGTCGGGCAAGAGATTTCTTCATGGCTTTCACTAACATTATGATATGGAAACAATACTATTAGAGAGAGGCCAATTACGCCACTCGCGACCAAGGCAATGATTAATATCATCACTGCCGAGAGTCCTAAAAGCGCCATCAACCAGATAAATATTGCCGAACACGATACCTGAGCAATACCAAGCATGGAGCTTGCTAACCCAGCTTTGCGAGAGAACAAACTGAGTGCTTGACTCATTGCCACGCCAAATCCCATAGAAAAGCCCATGCTGATTAAGGCGAACCCAGCCATATAGAGTGTCGAGTTATCACCATTCAAGTGAGCCGCAAGAATGACGATAACCGACAGCAAAATGGTTACCTGAGCTGAAAACATTAATGTCGTTTGTTTGAAGTAAGAGAGGGCCACAGGCGCTGAAAATGACGTTACCATACCCACCATGGCAAGCAGTGCCATCGCAGCAGAATACTCAACTCTTGTAAGGCCAAGAATATCCATAACAATCATCGGTGAGGTATTCACATAAGAAAGAATCGCAGTCACACCCAAGGATGTGTAAACAACGCGCGAGATAAAGAAACGATTAAACAGTGAATCATTTGAACCGTCATTCGCAGTGATACAGTGACGCTCATTTTTAGGTAAGGTTTCCTTCAATACAAAGCAAGCTATCAAACCTATTGCTACCCCCATCAGTGCCATGGCAGTGAACAGCACAGGCCATGGAAACTTAATCATGATCAGATTACCGATAACAGGTGCTAGCACGGGAATAGAACAAGTGATGCCATTAATCATTGAAAGCACTTTAGCCCGTATTTGGTCATCTAAGGTATCACGCAAAATAGCGAAGGCTACAACGTAGCAACATGCCGCTCCAACGCCTTGGAAGAAACGCATAACTAGGAAGCTATCACTGGTTTCCGCTGAACCTGCCAACGTCGAAGCAAGCGAGAAGATCACTGCCCCACACATGGCGACAGGTTTACGGCCAAAACGGTCAGCAGCTCGTCCTACAAACACCATAGTAGAAGCCATACCCGCAAGATAAACAGAGAAGGCGATATGAAGTTGGGATTCACTTGCAGAAAGATCGTTGGCAATTTGTGGCAAGGCAACCAAATAGAGATCGATGGCAGTGGGATAGAGCAGCACAAAGGCAAAGCTGCATAGCAGATATCGGGATACATTAGCCGCTGGTTTCATGGTGGTCTCGTAAGTGGTTGGGTTTACGAGGATAATATGAGACATCTCTGAACTTGGCGCGTTACCTTTATGACAACAGGTATTTCCATTTACTACATTAGTAAATGAAATGTGTGGGTATGTCAGGGATTTACGTTAGTAAGGCCCCCTGTTTTTCATACATGCTTGATTTTTCCTTGAGCTACTACGCCTTTTCTGTTTATTGGTTCAATAAACAAACATTCATGCTCACCAACCGCGAACATGAATGTTCAGACTTTATCTAACCTAGTTGCGCTTACTGTTCTAGTCCTGCCTGCAGAATACGGAATGCCGCTTTCACTCGTTCCTGATTTGGGTAGTTTTTATTGGCAAGAATCACGATACCCGATTCTTTGCTTGGAATGTAGACCACGTAAGCACCAAACCCACCGGTCGAGCCTGTTTTGTTGACCCATACTCCGTTCGTTGGTGGTGTCGGCGGCGTGTTTATCTGGATTGTTTGAGGCTTAATGATTACGTCCGTCGAATTGCCTTCTAAAAGGGCACTGAGCTGACTGGGATACGGGTACATCTCCCACGCCAAACCTTGCATAAAAGTACTGGACTGATAGAAGCCAGTCCTGTTATTGACCAGTGCTTGTTGCATATCGGTTGCGACTACGGCCAACCCCAGATTAGCTTTGATGTACTGTACCATGTCCGAACTGGTGGACTTGACTCCATACGCCTCTGCATCCAGTACGCCCGGATTCACTCTCACGGCTTCGCCGTTCGCGTTATAGCCAAACGCATACTCTTTCATTTTGTTATCCGGCACATGGATGTAGGTATTGGACATACTCAGTGCTGGGAACACATTTTTTTCCATAGCGGACACGTAGCCCTCTTTCAGGCTTAATGCGGCTATATAGCCAAACAAACCGATACTGGGGTTCGAATAGACTCTTTTAGTGTTGCTTGGGTACACTTCGTCCCAATTTCGATAGTACTGAACCATATCCTGATTGTTTTTCACCGTATCTGGAAACTGCAACGGCAACCCGCCTGCGATGTACGTTCCTAACTCCTGCAAGGTTCGCGCACCGATGGTGCTGCCTTTTAGTTCTGGCATGTGTTGCTCCGCAGTATCCGTTAACGACAGTTGCCCCTTCACCTGCGCGTAGCTCGCCAATGTGGCTGCGAATGTTTTACTGACAGAACCCAACTCAAAAATCGTCGCTTCAGACACAGGCTGGTTTTGCGCTGTATCAGCCACACCGTAATTGTAAAAATACGCCTTCCCCTCAACGACAACACCAAACGCCATACCCGGAATATGATAGTTCTGCATCAATGCTTGAGCCTGTTTATCGACCTCGTTTTTTAATTTTTCTCCCACACCAGTCGCGCGAACGGTAGGCGCAAACAACATAGCCAGAGCTATTGCATTGATGGTTAGTCTTCTTACACACATTGAAGTTAATCTCTCCATTTATAAGTTTTACTTATTGTTTTTAATATATATCACCATAGGACACGCTAATCATAAAAATAGATTTATAAGAGAACAATGTGTTAAAACTAAATCCAGCCATAAGTTTAACTAAGATCTAATCATGAACATTACACATTTACCGCTGAATGCACTGAGGGCATTTCTTATCTCTGCTAAGCATTTAAACTTCACAAAAGCAGCTATCGAGCTCTGTGTCACGCAGGCGGCGATCAGTCAGCAGGTTAAGATGTTGGAGCAGCAACTGGGGGGAGCGCTGTTTTACCGTCTTCCGCGGGGATTAGCGCTGACCGATGAAGGAATGATGTTATTGCCGGTGGTTAAAAATGCGTTTGACAGTATGACCGATACGCTAGAGATGCTTGAACAAGGAATTCACCGAGAAGTGGTCAGTGTTGGTGTTGTGGGCACCTTCGCTCTGAACTGGTTGCTCCCAAGAATTAAAGACTTTAATGAACGTTTTCCTTATATCGATGTCAGAATCTCGACCAACAACAACGTGGCTGATCCCGTGTCCGAAGGGCTGGACTTCTTTATTCGTTATGGCAAAGGCAGATGGCATGCGACCGAAGCAGAGCATTTGTTTCCTGCCCCTTTAACCGTGCTTTGCAACAAAACGATCGGCCATCACTTAGAGAAACCGCAGGACATTCTGGGCTACACTTTGCTCCGTTCATATAATCCTGAGGAGTGGTCGTTGTGGTTTCAACAAGCCCGTATATCGCTACCTAAGTCCAGGCTCAATAGCATTACCTTTGACTCATCCATTTCGATGATTGAAGCAGCAATTCAGGGACTAGGGATTGCATTAGCGCCTCCCGTTATGTTTGAAAAGGCACTCATTGAAGAGAAGCTCATTCAACCCTTCGATATCTTTCTCGACAGCGGATCCTACTGGCTAACAAAACTCCAAAGTCAAACTGAGACCAAAGCGCAGACTCTATTCAAGCAGTGGATCCTGGAGTATTGCTGATAGTGAACGGGTATTAATTCTGAAACGTCCAGCTGTCAGGCCATCAAAATAGTGGACATCGATGTTCGCCACCTATGGGATCAAACATCCGAGAGTTCACTGCCCGAAGATCACTATCCCACGCTTCAGTTGTGGTATAGCGCGTGACGCAACCGCATGGATTACAGTGCTTAAAGCTAATGCACTTGCCTCCATGTTCGTAACTCCCCAGACCAAACTGCTTGACTTTAGTGAATGAGAATAGTTGGCTATCTCAAATAGAGGTTGTTTGCCATACATCTACTAATTTATTGAGAGCTGGTAATTGCTCGTGAATGTGTAGAGCGCATCTAACGCAGTAAGCCTTGTTCCCTATCTTAAAGCCCGAACCCAAGCGTTCGGGCTTTTGTCTTTAAAACACTGACTGATAAGTAAAAGCAGAGTTTTCTACTCGCTTGAACAGATATGACCTCTAGTTACTTAGTATTAGAAATAGTGTGTTTTAGGTTTTACTAAACTATCTTTAACAGCATAACAATATTCATATAAACGAATGGCTTTAATGATTGTGTTTGGAGAGTGCATTTATGCAGTGGATTAAAGACTTATCGATTACCCAAAAAATGATTTCGCTAATTACGCTAATGCTGTGCCTAATTGTTGGTGTTGCAAGCTTTAGCGCTGTAAAAATGAATCGTATTGCGCTCGAAATTGAAGAAATCGCGGATGAAAGTATTCCTTTAATCCGGTTAACGTCGGATATCACCATCAAACAGTTGGAAAGCTCGATCGTGTTAGAAAAGGCTTTTCGACTGGCTAAAATCCCTGTCGAAGGCAACTCACAAGCGCTGAAAGACCTTACTCAGAAGACAGAAAACATCGCAAAAGTGTTGGAGTCTGAATTGACACAAGCGAAGCAAATACTCAGTGATGCAAAGAAGCATCGTCAAGCGAAGGGTGTTGATCAAGAGAGCCAAAACCGATACCAAACATTTGAAGCGTTAGAACGTTCTTATCACCAGTATGAGGTGGCTTTATTTCAATTACTCAAGCGCTTAAATAGTAATGAGCCAGTAGAACAACTTGCGCCGCAAGCACTCGCACTAGAAAATATGCAAAAGTCATTTAATACCGAAATTGAACATTTTCTACGCGATTTAGAGCAAAAAACAGCAACCTCTATTCTCATTACTGAGGATGAAGAACACAGAGCATTGCAGGGCACAATAACATTAGCTGTCGTTTCGATAATTCTTGGCCTTGTTATGGGGACGTTACTCAGCCGTCAAATTGTTCGCTCTGTGCTAAAAGTGAGAAATATAGCGGCTAAAATGGCAAATGGTCATTTTGATCAGCACATTGTGCCAGAGTCAAAAGATGAGATCGGCCAGTTGACGCAAAGCATGAACACCATGGCGGACTCGTTGAGTAAAACCGTTGGTGAGGTGATTCAAAGAGCAAACAGCATTGCAGGGCTGGTGACGGAATTAAATGTGTTGGCAGAGAATAACCGTAAAGCGATGCTTGTACAGCAAGAGAGCACTCAGCAAGTTGCGGCTGCAATGGAGCAAATGGCATCAACGATTACAGAAGTGGCGAGTAATGCTGAAGGTGCAGCGGAGTCGACTACTCGTGCAGATAACAGCGTTAAAGCGGCTTGTGAAACGACAGATGTGACACAAAAAATCTCCCATCAATTGGTGATTAACGCGGCTAACTCACAGAAAATGATCTTAGAGTTACAAGACAGCACACATAAAATTCAGAATTTCGTTTCAGTAGTTGATTCGATTTCAGAGCAAACCAATTTGTTGGCACTCAACGCTGCAATTGAAGCGGCAAGGGCGGGTGAACAAGGAAGAGGATTTGCGGTTGTGGCTGATGAAGTGCGCGCTTTGGCGTCTCGCAGCCAAGAAGCGACTCATGAAATCAGCAGTTTGATCCAAGTGTTGGTGAATAAAGCTCAAATTGCTGCAAAATCGATAGAAGATAATGACCAGCAGATCAGCGAATCATCAACACTCGTCGATAGTGCAAAAGCTCAGCTCTATTCGATAGCGGGAGCGTTAGACGAACTGATGCAATCGAACTTGCAAGTCGCCTCCGCCAGCGAGCAACAAGCCGTGAGTGCTGAAGAAGTCAGCCAAAATTTGTTAGGTATTCGTGATTCAGGCGACAAAGTATTAGTGAGCACGGAAGAAACAGCTAACGCTAGTAATGATTTATCACAGCAAGCCAATGATTTAAAAGCGTTAATGAGCCAATTTAGTGTGCGTAAATTAGCTTAACGTCAATAGTATTCGGATAGAAGAAAGGGCGACGTTGCTGTTCGCCCTTCTGATATTAATTATCTCTTCAATGTGCTGAGGACTTTGAGCTTAGTAAAGGCATGGGTCTTTTTAACGAATATGGTTTTGATGTATGTAGCTTTGACGTATATAGCTTCAAAGGACGTAGCTGCTTAATCTGGATTGCTTGTTTCTTCGCCCATTGAATATGACAAATCTCCATTGCCAAACCAAACGCCATCGCAAAATAGACGTAGCCTTTATTGATGTGCAGCTCAACACCTTCCGCGATTAACAAACCGCCCAGCATCATTAAAAACAGTAATGCCAGCGTTTTAAAACCCGGATAACGGGTGACTAAGGCGTTAATGCGCGCTGCGGTTAATATCATGATCACCGCAGACGCTAAAATGGCCGCGACCATGATAGGAATGTCGTTAGTTAGACCCACCGCAGTGATTACCGAATCCATGGAAAATACCGCGTCAACCGCGACAATTTGCAGTAATACGACCGCAAGGCCAGCACTTACTGTCGTCGTATGTGAATGCTCATCAGGCATCAGCCAGTTCCACAACTCTTTTGCTGCTTTGAATAACAGAAAAGCACCGCCGAAGATGAGGATAAAATCTCGTCCAGATAATTCGTTGCTAAACCAAACGACTATCGGTGCAGTTAACGACATCAGCCAACTGATAGAAAAAACCAAACCAATCCGAGCGGTAACCGCTAACAAAATGCCTAAGTTACGCGCAAGCGGCCGCTGCTGAACGGGGAGCCGTTCACATAAGACGGAAATGAACACTACATTATCAACGCCAAGAACCACTTCTAAAGCAAGCAGTGTGGCAAATATCGCCCAAGTTTCGGGTAGTAGGAAGAGTTCTAACATGTGGCCTCCTTAAATAAGGGGGCACGGTGAAGGGGGGGATCAGTAAATATTGGTCGCCTGAAGGGGTCGTCCATTGTCAATAAAAGCCTCTGTTGCTAAGGAAGCGACAGTAAATCATTGACTGAACCACAAGACAAGAGGGCGATTTGTAACAAAATACATATTCATCTTATCGAACAACGCCCTGCGAGTGATTTGTTCGCTCGCAGCTAATTTTATTTTCAAAATGATGAGTCTTATTTAAATCACGCTTTGCGATAGAATCTTAGTTTGTCGTGTTGATGAGGTGGCGCATAGTTGAGCACTGCTCTCCGGGGTAACCAGGCAGAGCCTTAGCTGCTGAGCTACATGCCAGTTGTGCAGCTTGTTCGAGTCGTTCTGGGAGCGTACTCGCATTGACTGGCACCCAATTCATTTGCTCTCCAAGCCAGCTAGCCCAAGCAAACTCAACAAAATAAACCTGTTCATGCTTGCTGTAATAACCGGCATCTTGTAGTTCACCTGCCAAAGAGCGGTAGGGGTAGTCGGGTAGCTTACTTATGTGTGCAGGTAATTGATCGGGAGTTAGCGGGGCTCCTTTTTCATCGCGCAGCCATGTCCAGTGGTTGCCTTGCATGTCTTGCCAAAAACGCTCCTTGTTGTCGAGGTGAGCAAGGATGTGGACGGTCACCTCTTTCACACCTTGCTGCCAAAGCGCCTTGGTTAGATGATGTCGGTCAACCAACCAATACTGGCCATCAGCATCTACGATTACCGGAATCTTTTTCTTTCTCATGTACTTCTTAAGTTGTGCTGGGCTTTTTGTCGCCAGTTTGGCTTGTGTTTTATCAACTTGTTGCTGACCAACCCCGGCCTGAGTGGGGTGTAGCTGATTAATATCTAGGCTGCACCAGTCCCCGATGCTACTGTCTGGCCCGCAAGGAGCGAGTGCCCATGCTCCCTGACTGATGATTGCGGCGGCAAGCAATATCCATCCTTTGCTCAACATACTATTCCTTTTGAATGATGACGGTACCAATGCAATCAAATGCATTGTTGAGTATTCAATATGTAAAAGTGAAAGTTTAGCCTTCACCGACCCTCTGCCTTGCATTGTAGGAGTTTGAAGCCTAACGGTACAGAAAACATCGATAAGGTGTTGGAGAATTTATCAGTCGGTATATAGTTTGATAAAAATCATAGGGTTACAGTGAGGGTGTGAAGTTATAACTTTGAATGAATGCATTAACGTTTACCATTTGGAGTGTGTTTCAGAGTAGAGTGATTAGCGAGCCGTCAACACACTTTTGCCCCATTATGTTCCTCCCCCTTTCAGGGGGAGGTTAGGAGGGGGTGCTGCTAGCAACCAACCAAGAAACACCCCTCCCCTTGAAGGGGAGGGGATTAGTTTCGTGAGCGTTGAGAGTATGCTAGTTATGATGAGCGATATAGTTTGCTGAAACATGTGATATCCACTACAACCCCCAAAATTCTCTTTATTCGTTTTCCTCATAAATCAATACCTTGCGTAGTAAATCGGCAAGTTGATCTTGTTCTTTTTTAGTCAATACATTCAGCATTTTATCCATGTTTTCAACATGATCGTTTAACGCAGTATCAACACACTTAACACCTTTTGAGGTCAAAGTAACTTTGCAGCTTCGTCGGTCGTGTTCGCTATAAATACGCCCTACCAATCCTTTTTTTACTAACTGATCTAAACGCGTACTTACAGCGCCTGAAGAAAGCATGAGTGTCTTATATAACTCTGTTGGTGTAATACCGGAAGGATCGCTTCGACGCATCGTTGCTAAAATATCGAACTCGATGCTGCTTAACCCATGTTCTTTAAACACCTTATCCATTTTACTCTTCCAGGCATTACTGGTTCGACGTAAACGTCCAATGACTCCCATAGAAGAACAGTCCAGATCGGGTCTGACACTTTTCCACTGAATCAAAATGGAATCGACATTATCCAATGACATTTTATCTCTCCTATAAATATCTTATTAAAAAGATACTTGATCGTAAGTTAAATATCCATTACTTTAAAGAAAGTATCTTTCACAAGAGATATTTTTAATTTTAAGGAATCATTATGAAA
>NZ_CAWNTB010000194.1:0-17051 GCF_963877065.1 Vibrio sp. V01_P9A10T6 | reverse complement strand
GGTTTTACCCGGTCGCCCTTTGGGGGGATTGGAAATAACACATTTCCAAAAAGGTAAGTTAAACCAACGCCATGCAATGAGTATAAACCTAGGATGTAGATTTCCGTAACAATTCAAGTTAACAATTGATGAGAACATGACAAGCCTCAAACAAAATTTCATGAAAACTACAGAATTTAGATTTAAATCGATGATTAATGGAAATTTCTAGCTCATTAATGATGTATTAGTTACAGCAAAAAGAAATAAATTTTCAATTCGCTGTAACTTATAGGGATTCTAGCTGATGATTCTTTGAGCAAGCAGCTCAATTTTGGCCATCAAATTAGGGGCTAGCGTGGCAATATGTCGTTGCTCATCTAATATCGAATGCAAGATAGCATGTGTCGTTAGCGGGTTGGCTAGTACCACGCGGAATACGATGGTATCAAGCTTGTCCCAGCGTTCTGGGTTTAAACGGGTTCGAGAGACAAATGAACGCCCCGTTTCCCTTTGTTTTTTCTGCACAAACTGGGTGATTTCATTTAGCAACTCGTTCAGTTCTGCTTTTTGATTGGGCAAGGCTTGTTGCAGTGCTTGGCGAACAAAAGCAGGAATATAACGATAAGTTAAAAGACACAGTTCGGGTTCAGAAATCAGCTCAAAGTCGTCTTGTTCTTTAATTAGATCGGCGAAATAGCGAGCTTTAGCTAGGCTTTGGTCAATCAATAATTCGTAGCCAGGGCGACTAATAATGTGCATGCTAGCGTACACCAACATGGCCATACCTGAACGAGAACCTTCTAACGTATGGCTGCCTAGATCTTTTGAACCTTTCCGCAAAATATACTGCGCATGGTGCTCAATTGAATGCATAGCATCAGGCTTTTTGAATAGTACCATGCCTGCACCCATAGGGATGTAGAGCTGTTTATGTGCATCAATTGTGACGGAGTCAGCCAACTCAATACCATTGAGTAAGTGTCGGTGATTATTCGACATTAATGTTGCACCGCCCCAAGCGGCGTCTACGTGAAAATGACAACCTTCTTGCTGGCAAATATTGGCGATATCTCTTAAGGGATCAATGTTGCCCGTTTCTGTTGTTCCGGCGACGCCAACAACCGCAAAAGGTTTAATTTTCTGGCTTTTTAGGTGTGCCATTTTGGCTTTCAAATCTTGTGGGCATAAGCGGTTGTTGTGGTCGGTTTTTACACAAACCAAGCCTTCTTGGCCGATACCCAATACGTCAGCGGCTTTCTTTAAAGAGTAATGGCCACGATCAGACACTAAAATGGCTAACCCGTGGTAACCATAATGACGCATGGCTTTAAACAGCCCCTCTTTTTCGACGCCTTGGAAATCACCATCGGCTTTCAAAGCATTATTACGAGCCACCCACAATGCCGTGATATTGGCAATTGTTCCGCCAGAGCAAAATGCACCGAGCGAATGATTAGCGCTATGCATCCATTGGCTGTAAAAAGCGTCGTTTTTTTGATAGATCAAACGATGCAACATACCCAAAACCTGCCGTTCTAGCGGTGTAAACGCTTTTGACGTTTCAATTTTGACTAAGTTTTGATTCAGCGCAATCATGATCTTTGATAACGGCATCAAGAAATATGGCAGTGCAGATGTCATATGACCAATAAAGCTAGGAGCCGAGGTATGCACTGAATGAGCGACTAAATTATCCAACAAATGCTGAGTATGTTCTGAAACGAACTCCGGTGACTCTGGAATTTGCGGATTAGAGAAATCTTTTTCGATCTCTTTGAGTGGTTTTTCTTCAGCGACAATATGTTCACGCAAGAAGAGGTTCAAATTGCGCGATAGCTCTTGGTCTATTTTTGTCAGTGTTGAGTCGGGGCCTTCGGGCACAGTGAAGATCCGTAACAAGCTCTCGAAACTCACATTTGCAGTTTTTTGTTCTGATACCATACAGCTTCGTTATTTTGATTTTATGGAATGCGAGCGGCACAATCTAAACGAAAACGGGACAGTTGTCCCGTCTTAATTCGGCTAGAGTAGAGGCGGCGACTAGTTACAGACTTTCTTTTCGATCAAGGCGATGGCATCGTTATATTTATTCAACGCAGCTTCGATCTGCTTCGGATGACTGAGCAATTCGGCTAAAGCTGAACGTAATTCATAGTTTTTTTCGTTAGGCTTTGCTTGGCGATCTTCATAGGTGATTTTAGCAATGTGGCCGAGATCATCACTGCGTGAGGCCAATACTTTAATGTCGTGCTGTTCTAGTTTTAACCAAGCTTCCACAGGTTGCGAGGTGGCGACTTTAGAAGGATCGTTGCTTAGGTAATAGTGGACTGCCGCACGGCTTAATTCAAAGTGATGCTGGCGTCCTTGCAGAAACCATTGGCTAACTTCAGTAAGTTCAGGATATTGCGCGGTCGTTAAGTCTGCGAGATCACTATACCAATGGAGAGACGCGTCGACATAAGCGTCATATTTTTCGGATAAGCATTGGTTATCAGCAGCGAGAGCAACATTCGCTGAAGTTGAGAGTAGTAGGGCAACGATAACACGTTTCATAAATCTTCCTTTGGGCTTTGTTATTGTGTGGGAGTTTTCTACTCCCTATTGTTAGTTTAAATGAAGGCTAAAGTGATTCCTGAGATCTAGCCTGCAAGTGATACAAAGAACAGCATAAGAATAGGCACCAGTAGGCTGAGAATAAACCCACTGACAATCGCGATCGGTACGCAACGAACCCCGCCAGTTGTCTGGATCACGGGCAAGGTGAAATCCATCGCGGTTGCCCCAGCATAGCCGATGGCAGAGCAAGGTTTGGTTCGGATTAGCATGGGGATCATCACTAAAGCA
Source organism: Vibrio sp. V01_P9A10T6 (assembly GCF_963877065.1). Classification (NCBI taxonomy): domain Bacteria; kingdom Pseudomonadati; phylum Pseudomonadota; class Gammaproteobacteria; order Vibrionales; family Vibrionaceae; genus Vibrio; species Vibrio sp. V01_P9A10T6. Next base: position 14,225 of record NZ_CAWNTB010000194.1, on the reverse strand, counting down.
ACCAGTTCTCTAAGTAGCTCTATCATGAAAGAGGCACCACCATAGACTGGGCCGAAAGCATCACCCATTAAAATCCCGGCAAGTGAATACCATCCAAAACCGGAAGCCATGGCTAGTCCTCGATAAATTGGGATATCAAGAATCATGGCCGCAATGATCCCCCCAATCCAAGAGGTCAATATAATGACTAATGCGATGACCATTCCGTATTTATTGAGCAAAATTTGTCGTAGAGTTAAACCACTATTTCTCAACTGAATACCAATAAAGAAAAGTAATACGAACAAGATCCATTCACTGGCGGTGCTCACCCAACTTAAATCGAATCCTAATACAACCCCAAGCGCCAATCCTCCACCGACAACCACAATCAGCTTTACGGATTCTAACGCCATGCTAGATAGTGGCAGTTTTGAATGGTTCGCATCGGTTTTTATGGGTAGAAATTTGTCAATAAAAGGCAAGACCAATAAGTTGCAAGCACCAATCATCAAGAAAAATACGGTGGTAAATTTGAGTATCAACTGTAGGTTACTGCCCAAGTTATCGAGGGCTGCCAAGCTTAAACCCATCAGAAACAGAATGACGTAAACTAACCAAGACGTGGCTTTATTTAATGCTGCTAGCCACTGTTGATTGGCAATAGAAAATAGATACCCCACTATTAGTGGGGCAAAAATAAATAACATCCCTGAGAACATCTCATCCTCTGATTATTTTGGGTTTAGAAGCCGCTTGCGTTGATCACATCATTGAGTTTTGATTTGAATTCAAGCTCACTAAGGTTACTTAAGTTGTATAGCACCTCAGCTCCGGTCGCATTAATTTCGACGTCATGCTCTTCAATCTCTTCATCTTGACGACGAAACAGTAAAAGATGGTGAGCAATACGTGCCACATCAAGGTAACTGACTTCGTGAGAAGATGCGACTAAAGATTGATTTCCTGCTACTTCAAGGAAATCTGAGTCGAACCCCCAACTTCTTAACACAAGCTGACTGGTTTTTGAACATCGCGACTGAAAAATCTGTAGGGCGATGTCTTGATCGAGATAGTTGCCTTTCTCAAGATATAAATGATATTCGTGTACAAGACAAAACAAGCCAATATCCGCAAGTAGACCGACAAGTAAGGCTTTTTCTTGCTCTAAATGTTGATATCGGCTTGGTTCTAGCTGTTTAAATGCGTGAGTTACCATCACCATGGTTGCGCCAAGCTCTCGCGATATGGCGGCGCTATTAACCAATATTTTATTGCATTCTTTACTTAAGTTTACGGAGTGCTTTAACTGCTCAATCGCTTGAGCTGTTACAATGTCGCGTACTCGTAGTATGCCTAAGCGTGATACAGCCGTGACTAAATCCGTACAGGTAATATTTCGACGATTAAAGACAACAGAGTTTGCTACGCGTACTACAATTGCAGTCAGTCCGGGATCTTCAAGTAGACAATCGGCGACATCTGAAATTTCAGTAGATTCTAATGTGCATAAGCGCTGTATTTTTAGAACAACATCCGGAATAGGAGGAAGTGACATTTTTCCTGTGCTGAGTGAGTGTTCAACCAATTGAGAAAATTCACTTTCTAACCCTTGGATGAGCATTTGATGATGATCTGGAAGCCAGTAAAAAGATAGATGATTCATAAATTTGTGCTCAATCTGTACTGAAGGCATTTTACCGTCTGCTAACCCAAATAAGCAATCAATTCACCATCAATCGCATTAATTTGTTTTCTTGATGCATTAATCTTAATACGTTAATGGAAAGCGTATGTGTCAAAAAAATTTATTCATAAACACAATGATGTGATTTCTATCTCATAACTCTGCTGAGATATGTCTATTGATGTGATGTATGCCCAGACTTATTTTGTATCGTTAACTATGATAGTACCCATATTAAGCAAGCTAATACTAAACTACTACAAGCTTGTTACTAACTTACTCTTTTTATTCGCAAAAATACGCTGCTATCTGGTGATCACTATTAATCGGGGAACTTGATTAAGGATCAATGGATATGATTGAGCATGCATTTTTCAATTACGTTATTAAATTTGGCGCATTTCAAAAGCGTTCAATGTTTGGCGGTGTTGGGCTTTTCCAAAAAGAAGCGATGTATTCACTGATTAGTGAAGAGTCTGTTTTTATTCGTGGAGGTGAAGAGCTCGATGATGCACTCACAAAATTAGGCTGCGAAAAATACAAACACGTTAAAAAGCAGACTACAGCAACCGTTAATTATTATGATATTACTGAGCTTTTTGTGAGCAATCATGAGAGCCTAGATACGATCATTGAACGTTCCATTCGCTATTCTGTTGAGCAACGTAGTTTTCAAAAATCCTCTGCAAGCCGTCGACTACGTGATTTACCAAACATGCAGTTAACGTTAGAGCGTATGGTTAAAAAAGCGGGCATCAATGATGTGGAAACGTTCATGCGCTTAGGTGCTCCTACGATATTTTCTAAAGTGAGAAAAACGTACGGTAGTGACGTCGATGTAAAACTACTGTGGAAGTTTGCTGGTGCGATCGAAGGTATTCATTGGAAATTGCTGCAAGAGCCTCGCAAGCGTCAATTATTAGAAAGCTGCTCATTACGCTGACAGTTTTGTAGCACAGTTATCAAATAAATAGTTATCAAATAAAAAGCCGAGTCTTACGTCTCGGCTTTTTATTGTATTTAGCTTACACCTAGAACTTAAAACGAGTCGTAAACATCAGTTGATCGCCGTAAGCATCATTGATGCGAGCCTCGGCACCGAGAGAGAAAAGTTCTGTAGAATGAAAACGGGCATAAACAGACGCAATCCAGTCATCATTGTCATCGATAGAAACAAAGCCACCTTTGCCACCAACTTCTAACTGTGGTCCAAGCCATTGACGTACGCCAAGGTTTAATTCCATTCCGGTATCGGTGCTTTTATTATCGCGGGTATCTACGACGCGTAATAGCATTTCACCCGTGAAGTCAGCCCAGTTGTTAATAGGAGCATGAAAGCCAAAACCTGCGGCTGCGTCAAAATCACCTTCAAACTCAGAGTCTATACGACCAATAACATGTGCATTTGGGTGAATTGATTTGCTCATCGCAGCACCAAAGGTGACTGGACTTGCTCCAATACGAGCTTCGATATAGTCGTAACTAAAATTGCTCATGACGGATGGGCTATTTCGGTCTATTTCTGCCAGTGTTTGGCCTGAGGCTAGCAGCAAAGCGGCTGCAATGATTGTTTTACGCATAGTCACTATAAACCTATATTTTTAGTTTATTTCCATGGTCAGTCGCGGAATACCCGCGGTGACATTAAAGAATTTAGACATCATAGTGCATAGATTGACATTGTCGCCATTAAAAAGTGTCATTCTTTTGTTGTCTTCGCAAAAAATAAGCAAAGAGAGTGCCATTTCTTCGTTAGGATATTTTATTCACCAAAACTGATGCGGTTTTGTGCGATCGCATTGAAGATTTTCTCGGCATCCAAGACTCTGGCCCAAGGCATTAAATCTGATTCGTTTTCAATCATATATTGTGTTAATTGATCTTTGATAACATCGCGAAGTTTGTTCCCATCCCAAGGTTTGGCTACATAAAAATGTAGGCTGGCATTATTCACCGCTTCTACGGTGTCTTCTAGCCCTGCTTGGCCTGTTAGTAGTACTTTGCGTGTATGTTGCGTCTCTTCATTGTGGCTTAATTCAATTAAGAAACTAATGCCTGTTTGTTCGGGCATAATGTGATCGCACAAAATTAAAGCCAGCTTGATATTTTGAGCTTGGTGATCGGCAATCACTTCTTTTGCCTCTGCAACAGATTCTGCGGCTTCTAAGATAAAAAACTCTTCAAATTCGTCGAGGTCTTGTATGACGCTGTCCAATACTTCACGTTCATCGTCCACGCATAAGATCAAAAATTTGTTCATGATATTCTCCTTAATCATCAGCACGACAAGTTATCGACTAACTGGCAGCCATACCGTCATTGTCGTGTATTTATCCTGTTCAGATTGAACATCGATCCAACCTTGATGCTGGTGGACTATTTGTTGGCAGACAGAAAGCCCAATACCGAGCCCAAAGTTACCTTCTTTTTTCGTCGTGTAATTTAATGTGAAGATACGCTCTTTCTGCTCGTACGGGATCCCACAACCATTATCCGTGAAACTGATGGTCACAAAAGATTGATTACCCTGTTTTGCTAATGTGGTTGCAATGTGCAGTACGCCATTGGCTGGGAAGGCATCAATAGCGTTGGAAATGAGGTTTGTCCATACTTGTTGTAATGCAATCGGCTGACAGGTAATCAAAGGTAAGTCGGCATACTCTTTCTCAACTTTGTGGCGCTTAAGACGATTTTCGAAAATAACCAGAGTGTCTTCAATACCTTCATGAATATTGACCTTGTGCAGCGCTTCATCATCAGGGCGAGCATACCCTTTAAGGCTTCGTACCATATCGGCGATGCGTTGTGCACAAACATTGATAGAACGAAGTGTACTACCTGTTAGGAAATAGTTTTCTAATTGTTCCAGTGTTTCTAACGTTTTCTCAGGATCGTGCTTAGCCGATTGTCGGAGCGCAAGATCATCATCTAGATTGAGTTTGACCAATTTTTTCGCGATCAAACGATGATGAATTTCATTTTCTATGGCTTTAGCGCGTGCCCGCTCTTCTGATGTAGAAGTAGGTTTGGCTGAAAGTGCATTCCTTAATAGTTGACTGCCTTTATGTTGCAGATTTTTATGTTCAGTCTCTTGGACTAAGTGCTCAATCTTGTCTGACAATGTTTCGGTTCCACGTAAAATTGCGGCGACAGGATTGTTTAGTTCATGAGCGACGCCTGCAACAAGCTGACCGAGCATGGCCATTTTTTCCCGCTCGATTAATTGCTGATGAGCTGACTCAAGTGATTCGAGCGTTTTTTGTAGTTGCAATTTAGTGTTAATACTGCGTTGTAAGCGGCGGTTAAAATGGCGGAGCAGCAAGTTAGTAAATAGGGGCAATAGCCGAGTATCCGAATGCATGACTTTTGCAAACACATCTCGGTCTAGTTTAATCACATCGGTTTTAGTCAGGGTGACGGCAGTAGAAAAAGATTTCTCACCAGTCACAAAAGACATCCCACCGACAATGTTGCCTTTTTTGTGGCGAACCACTTCTCTTTGTTGCCCTAAATCATCTTTTTTATACAGGGCCACTTCACCTTCAGTGATGAACCAAAGAAAGCGGTTCTCTTCTCCCTCTTTGGTAAGAAAGTGATTAGTGGAGTAGGTACGGCAGGCGCGAGTTTCATCTTCATTTTCAAAAAATTGGTGTAAAGCACCAATTACTTGTTCAGCCAGTTCTGTATCAGAAAGCTTGTGGTAATCGGAGATAAAACCATCTCGATAACTGCGCATTTTATTATCGATGTGCGCGCGTAAGATGCGCTGTTGATCAAGTATTGTGCTGTAGTTGAGAATGTTGTCTTTATCATGATCTAAGATGTAGGTCGTGAGCTCTTTTTGGACGGTTTTATAGAGCACGTTATTTTGTAGTGGTTTAGTGAGACAGTGATCTAATCGCCCCTCATTGACGGCGGTGAGAATGGCTTGAATATCTTGTCCGCAGCTTATCAGCACTTTCCGCGCTGAACGCGTGTGGATTGATTTATCGAGTTGAGTCAAAAAATCCGCACCATCAAACTGCTCATGGTGACTGGCAATGACCAATGCAATCGTTTGTTGCTGTTCGTGCAAATATTCTAGGGCTTGCTCAGCTTCATCTATGGTGTCCGCTGTATGAAGATCAAATTTAGTGGCGAACGGAGCTAACTCAGCTCGCAACTGTTCTGTGCTGATTGGGTTATTGTCTAAACAAAGTAGTGCGTAATGGTTCACACAAGCCTCTACTGTCATCGCTGTTTTGACTACTGTAGCAAGTATTACGCAGTGGGTTTGAGAGCTAGGTTTTAGAATTTCTCATCACATCTTAGCAATACTCTGACCTAACTCCATGTTTTGGTTTTCAATTGTTTACGGTAGACTGGGTAAAATCTTCAGGAATGGAACACTATGAAACAGTTAAAAATCATTGGTGCGGTTGGTGGTGCTATCGTCTTAGCAGCATGTTGGCCGTTGGCTGTCGGGCAAATCGGTGAAAAGGTGATCACTAACGGTATTGCAAATATCTCTTCAGGTTCAATCGAGGCGGACATTGTCAGTTATAAGCGCGGTTACCTTTCATCAACCGTGCAAACCCGCTATCAGATTGCAGATAAAACGCTCAAACAACAGTTTGTTGCCGATGGTTTACCGACTCAAGTTTTAGTCAATAGCGAGGTTAAGCATGGCCTGTTGAGTTTAACAGCAACATCCGTTATTGCTGATCAAGAAAATCTACCATTGACGATGACCAGTATCACGCAGTTGAATGGCAATACTCAATACACTGTGGCGCTAGACAGTTGGCACTACCAAAGTGAAGATGGCGAGATGACGTTCTCGACAACGCCCGCCACATTGAAAGGTGATATTTCGGTGCTAGGTGAAATCACTTATCAACTGAATGTTCCTTCTGTTGAGTTGGATTTTACCAGTGGTGAAAAAATGATGCTTTCACAGCTAACTGGTCAAGGTATAGGTAAACAAGATAAAGGCTTCTGGCTAGGACAACAGTCATTGGCGTTAGCAAAAATTAATCTTGTCGATGGCCTAGGTGAAAATACGCTGAGTATGGACAACATGCGTTATTCCTTTGATTCGGTATTAAAAGGAGAGCCTTCTCGTTTTGATAGTAATCACTTGATTGAGATGGATAAATTAACTTATAGCGAAGGCGAGGTGAAGGACCTCAATCTTGATTTTACCTTGGGTGATTTAGATGGTGACGCTTTTGAGAAGCTCTCAACGCTTTACCAAAACAGCCCAGAACTTTCTGATGAGGACATTCAGCAAGCACTACCTTATGTGCAATCATTATTCGAGAAAGGTTTTTATCTATCGATGAATAAAATGGCGCTAAAAGTTGGCCAAGGTGAGTTTGAATCAAACTGGAAGATAGCGGTTCCTGAAGGGACAAATAATGTGGTGCAAGATCCGAGTACCATTTTACCAGCCTTAACCGGCCACATTGATACCTTCATTTCTGACCAGCTGGTTGAAGATTTTCCTTTTATCCAGCAAGGTATTGATGAGCTTGTTGTGATGGAAATTATGCAGCAAACCGATCAAGGATATCGACTCCAAGCTGAACTGAAAGAGGGCAACTTGGAATTTGAAAATGGCAACCAAATGCCGCTATTGACACTATTACTTCCGGCATTGATGCGATAGCGAACGGCGCTCAAGCAAACGATTTCGCGAGTTTTAGCAATCAGTAAGAGAAAAGAGCCGATAGAAGCTCTTTTCTCGCTTTTTATCCACATCAAAAAGTGGTATTAATCACATTAATTGTCGATAGCAGGAGCAAGGAACTCATGGAATCAAATCAAGCGGGCCCAGTCTATAATTTCAGCGCAGGCCCAGCAGCCTTACCTAAAGCCGTGATGGAAAAAGCGCAAGCCGAGTTTATTAACTGGAACGAGCTTGGCACGTCCGTTATGGAAATTAGTCATCGCAGTAAACCTTTTATTCATGTTGCTCAAGAAGCGGAGCAAGATCTGCGAGATTTGCTTAATATCCCGAGTAATTACAAAGTATTATTTTGTCAGGGTGGAGCGCGCGCTCAGTTTGCGGCGGTGCCTTTAAATTTATTAGGCGATGCGACTAAAGCGACCTATATTGATGCGGGTTACTGGGCTGAAAGTGCGGTCAAAGAAGCGAAGAAATATTGTGAAATCGATGTTTTCAACGCCAAAGTGACCAAAGAGGGCAAAACAGCGGTATTACCAGCCAGCGAATGGAAAATCGATCCTGAGTCAGCTTACGTGCATTTTTGTCCGAATGAAACGATAGATGGTATTGAGATTAATGATTTGCCAGATACAGACAAACCGATTGTAGCTGATATGTCATCTACGATTTTGTCGCGCCAAATAGACGTCTCAAAGTACGGAGTCATTTATGCGGGAGCACAGAAAAACATTGGGCCAGCGGGGATCTGTATTGCGATTGTTCGTGATGATTTGCTTGATTTAGCCAGTGATGTGCTGCCGACTATCTTGAATTATAAAGTACAAGCTGAACAAGATTCTATGTTCAACACGCCACCTACATTTGCGTGGTATTTGTCGGGTCTCGTGTTCAAGTGGCTAAAAGGGCAGGGTGGTGTCGCTGCGATTGAGAAAATCAACCGCGAGAAAGCAGCGCTGCTTTATAACGCAATTGATGAGTCACCTTTCTATCGCAATACCATTCACCCAGACAACCGTTCACTGATGAATGTGCCTTTCCAATTAGTGAAACCAGAGTTGGATAGTACGTTTTTAGAGTTGGCTGAAGCACGTGGTTTAGTCTCGCTGCAAGGTCACCGAGTCGCGGGTGGTATGCGTGCCTCGATTTACAATGCGATGACACTGGAAGGCGTTCAAGCCTTAGTTGATTTTATGCAAGAGTTTGAACAGCAGTACGCCTAACGTTTTTTATGGTATCAAAAACGATATAACATAAAATACGACCTTAAAAAACAAAGCCCACTAAGTGGGCTTTGTCATTAATTGGCTAGATTGAAGAGCATTACAATTTGTCAGTTAACTCAATTGCTTGGCCAATGTAGTTGGCTGGTGTCATCTCTTTCAAGCGTGCTTTTTCAGCTTCAGGTAGCGCAAGGCCATCAATAAAGTGGCGCATTGCTTCACCATCGACTCGCTTACCGCGCGTGAGTTCTTTCAATTTTTCGTACGGTTTTTCGATGCCGTAGCGGCGCATAACTGTTTGCACTGGTTCAGCAAGGACTTCCCAGTTTTTATCGAGCTCAGCAAGCAGCGCATCACGGTTCACTTCCAGTTTACTGATCCCTTTTAGCGTCGAAGTGTAGGCGATGATCGCATAACCAACACCCACACCAAGGTTACGCAGCACGGTTGAATCTGTTAAGTCACGTTGCCAGCGAGAGATAGGCAGCTTTTGTGCTAGGTGATTGAACACGGCATTAGCAAGGCCTAGGTTGCCTTCTGAGTTTTCAAAATCGATCGGGTTGACTTTATGTGGCATTGTCGATGAACCAATTTCACCTGCAATGGTTCTTTGTCTGAAGTGGCCCAAAGCGATATAGCCCCAAATGTCACGATCGAAGTCGATCAGAATAGTATTGAAGCGGGCAACGGCATCAAATAGCTCTGCGATATAATCATGTGGCTCAATTTGTGTGGTATAAGGGTTCCACGCCACACCTAGCGATTCAGTGATAAACTCTTCACTAAAGGTATGCCAGTCGAGTTCTGGATAGGCTGAAAGGTGAGCGTTGTAGTTACCTACTGCGCCGTTTACTTTTGCGAGAATCTCGATATTGGCAATCTGCTTATATTGGCGTTCCATACGGTACGCTACGTTAGCCATCTCTTTACCCATAGTACTTGGTGATGCTGGCTGTCCGTGGGTACGAGACAATAACGGAATATCGCGATACTCTTCTGCTAAGTGACGAATCGCATCAATAATGTTGCGCATTTCAGGAAGAAGCACGGTATCGCGAGCTTCTTTGAGCATTAGCGCGTGAGATGTGTTGTTGATATCTTCTGAAGTACAAGCAAAGTGAATGAATTCATTAACGGCGTGCAGCTCAGGAACACCCGCTACTTTTTCTTTTAAGAAATACTCTACAGCCTTAACATCATGGTTCGTTGTGCGTTCAATTTCTTTAATACGAGCGGCATCTTCTTCGCTAAAATTGTCTGCTATCGCATTAAGAAATTGATTGGCTTCATCACTGAATGCTGGAACTTCGGCAATTCCAGCAGTGGCTGAAAGCTTCTGTAACCAACGAATTTCAACAATGGTCCGATACTTGAGGAGACCAAACTCACTAAAGATACTGCGTAACGCAATCGTTTTACTTCCGTAGCGGCCGTCTACCGGTGAAACAGCAGTCAAGGCTGACAGTTCCATGTTTTTCTCCTGAATTTTGAGGTTAAGTGTGAGAGTGAATTCTTTGCGTCAATATTAGACTCGAGCTAATAAAATCTGAGCTTGTTCGATCATTTTCTTACGACCGAAGATCAGATGGCGACGCTTTCCTCCAACCTGACGCCACAAGACAGCGCAACGAATTCCTGAAAGGAGTAAGGCGCGCACTTTGTGCTGGGTTGAAGTTTGTTGAAGTATGGTAGGGGTTCCAGTGACTTGGATTCTCGGGCCAATAGGGCTGATAACATCCAAGTAGATACTGGCAAGGTTGCTGATCATCTGATCATCAAGCAAGTCAAAATGGTTGACTTGACGTTCAATCGTTTGAATACGATCGCCCAGCTGTGACATCGCATCACGACGAGCGCTTAATTTACGCTCTAATGCCATCAGGCTAATGATATAGCGAGTGATTTCACTCCCTGATGGCGTGCTATCAATACCTTTCACCAAACATTCGAGGCCAATTTTTAAGTTGGCCTCAGAGCCGAAGACATCAAGTGTATTGTTTGGATTAGTACTTAAGATAGCCGTTAGAGAAGTTTCAAACGCGTCTGAATCACAGTGACCATTTTTTGCTACGTGTTGCACTAAAGCGACAGCTTGGCAGATACCCGCAAAAGCGATGGTACGGTCATAAAGGGTGTTAGCCACGTTTATTACTCCTAAGTTGTTTAAATTCGCTGCTCAATAATTCCACCGCCAAGACACACATCGCCTTGATAGAAAACCGCGGATTGACCAGGCGTGACGGCCACTTGTGGCTCATCAAAAATGACTTTAATGTTTTCATCATCAATAGGGATGATGGTACACGCTATATCCGTTTGACGGTAACGCGTTTTTACCGTGCAGCTTAGCGTTGCTTGGATTGGTGTACGATCAACCCAGTGTAATTGGGAAGCGATCAAGCCATGAGATTTCAATAATGGGTGATCAGCGCCTTGGACTGCAATCAAAACGTTACGTTTAAGATCTTTATCAGCGACATACCATGGGTCTTCGTTACCGCCACCGCCTTTTTGGCCACCAATGTGTAACCCTTTGCGTTGACCTAAAGTGTGGTACATCAGGCCTTGATGTTCACCAATAACGAGACCTTCTGGTGTTTCAATTTTACCCGGTTGTGCTGGTAAATAGCGAGACAAGAAGTCGGTAAATTTGCGCTCGCCGATGAAACAGATACCGGTTGAATCTTTTTTCTTCGCCGTCACCAAACCTTGTTCTTCCGCAATGCGTCGAACTTCGGGTTTTTCTAAATCACCGACAGGAAATAAGCTACGAGCCACTTGTTCATGGCTTAATGTATAGAGGAAGTAGCTTTGGTCTTTGTTGTTGTCCAAGCCGCGCAGCATTTTTGGTTTGTCATTACCTTCAGGGAAGGTGCGTCGAACATAGTGGCCCATGGCGATATAATCGGCATCTAGCACTTCATCTGCAAACTCTAAAAAGGCTTTAAACTTGATTTCTTTGTTACAAAGAATGTCTGGGTTGGGAGTTCGCCCTGCTTTATATTCCTCAAGGAAATATTCAAATACGTTGTCCCAATATTCGGCGGCAAAATTAATGGTATGAAGAGGGATGTCTAACTTATCGCACACGGCTTGTGCATCGGCTAAATCTTCCGCCGCTGTACAATATTCCTCGTTATCATCTTCTTCCCAGTTCTTCATGAACAGGCCTTCGACTTGATAACCTTGCTCTTTGAGAAGATACGCCGAAACGGAGGAGTCAACACCACCGGACATGCCGACGATGACTTTCTTTTGGCTGTTTGCGCTGCGGTTGTCTGACATTACTTAATACCACTCAATTGACTTGGTCGCAGATTCTAGCAGAAAGATTTTCGTCGCGACAGATCCGAGACAGCAATCACACTTCTATCTGGTTTAATTGGCGTCGTATCTGTCAATGTCAGCAGAAATTAGTTTTAGAATTCTACAATGGCTTATGGCATAGTGCGTGCCATTTTAAAGCGTAATAAAAGGCCACAAAATGCAAGATGACAATCAGATTATGGATGACGCATTCCTCATCGAAACAGTAGAGAATCAACTCGCGGACGGAAATCCGTTAAAGGTCAAAGAAACCTTGATGCGCTTGATGATGACAGGTCACTCAAGGGAGGATGCCGTTGCCTCTATTGCTTGTGCGCTTGCAATTGAGATTTTTGATGTGATGAAAAACGAAGGGCAATTTGACCTAAAACGCTATTCAGAGCATTTAGATAGGTTACCTGATCTCAGCTTTATGGAAGGTGAATAAAAATAATCAAGAGCAAACGTTTGCTATAATTGCCTTAGTTGCCGCGCTAATGGGTGCGCGGTAGAATCGCGCATCTTTTTCTCCTCTACTCAGACTGACGTTATGAAATTTCCTGGCCAACGCAAATCAAAGCATTACTTTCCTGTTCATGCACGTGACCCACTTGTTATCCAAGCACAAGAAAATAAAAAAATGTCACGTACACATATTATTGGTATCGACCAGACCTTGGTGGATATAGAAGCGAAAGTAAATACTGACCTCATCGAAAAATATGAGCTTAGTAAAGGCCATTCGTTAGTGATTGACGATCAGAAGGCCGAAGCTTTGTACACTGAGCTCAAACAAAATGGTCTGATTACTAACGAATATGCTGGGGGAACGATTGGCAACACATTACACAATTATTCGGTGCTGGCAGATGATCGCTCAACGTTGTTAGGTGTGATGAGCCAAGATATAAAAATTGGTAGCTACGGTTATCGTTATTTATGTAATACATCAAGTCGGATGGATCTGAATTATTTACAAGCGGTCGATGGAGCGATTGGGCGCTGCTTTGCCTTGATCACAGAGGATGGAGAAAGAACCTTTGCTATTAGTGAAGGGCAAATGAACCAACTTCGCGCAGAAAGTGTTCCAGAAAAAATATTTAAAAGTGCTTCAGCCTTAGTACTGACTGCTTATTTAATTCGCTGCAAAACTGGTGATCCAATGCCAGAGGCAACAATGAGAGCGATTGAATATGCTAAGAAATATGATGTACCTGTTGTTTTAACCTTAGGTACTAAATTTGTTATTCAAGATGACCCTCAATTTTGGCAAAATTTTTTGCGTGATCATGTCACTGTTGTTGCCATGAATGAAGATGAAGCCGAAGCATTAACCGGGGAAAGTGATCCCCTTGCAGCGTCAAATAAAGCCTTAAATTGGGTTGATCTTGTATTATGCACCGCAGGCCCAGTCGGTTTATTTATGGCAGGATATACTGAAGATGCGGCGAAACGTGAAACATCGTTGCCACTATTACCTGGTTCTATTGCTGAATTCAATCGTTATGAATTTAGTCGCCCAGCATCAAAAATAAGTTGTGAAAATCCGATACGTGTTTATTCTCATATTTCACCGTATATGGGTGGGCCTGAGAAAATTAAAAATACTAATGGTGCGGGAGATGCGGCGTTGTCGGCATTGCTGCATGATATGGCAGCCAATAAATATCATAAAGAGAACGTCCCTAATTCGAGCAAGCATCAGAATAACTTTTTAACCTATTCATCCTTCTCGCAAGTTTGCAAATATTCCAACCGTGCCAGTTATGAGGTGCTAGCTCAGCATTCACCTCGTCTGTCACGTGGTTTACCTGAACGTGAAGACAGCTTAGAAGAAGCGTATTGGGAAAGATAAAAGATTAAAATAATAAAAAGGCTCCGTTAGGAGCCTTTTTATTTGCTAAAGAGTTATTAAATCTCGAATTCTTCTAGAGATTTACCTGCATCAAGTTGCTCTTGAATTGCAGAAGGTGTGCGACCTTGACCTGTCCATGTTTTTTCTTGGCCATTGGCATCAAGATATTTGTATTTTGCTGGACGAGGTGCGCGTTTGCCTTGAACTTTAACTTTGTTCTTAGTTTCACCAGAAAGTGCAGAAATTAATGCGCTTACATCAATACCGTCTTTGGCAATCTGTTCTGCAATCGCAGCCAGCTTCGCTTCTTGTTCTGCGCGAGCAGAGCGTTCTTCTTCTTCCGCTTCTCTGCGTTCTTGCACAACGATCGTTAATTTATCTAGTGCTTCTTCAAGCTGCTCTAGAGTGAGTTCACGAGAAAAAGCGCGTAGGCTACGAATATTAAGTAGAGTTTTTGTTAATTCAGACATGACTATTCCTATTTGATTTAATTTAGTCGACACAGCA
>NZ_CAWNTB010000193.1:0-17105 GCF_963877065.1 Vibrio sp. V01_P9A10T6 | reverse complement strand
AATGTATACTGTGCCATGTTCAAGGTTGTAGAGAGCTGCGCAACAGCGTGAGTCGTTGTACGATTGGAGTCATCCACTAAGCGGCTGACGGTAGTATTGAGATCTGAAAACTGTACTAAGGTGTTTTGTGTGAGCGATTTCGCGACCTGCTCGTTATCATAACGTTGCTGCAAAACACTAAAAACCACTTTGCGCTTTTCTAACTCATTAAGCAGCTCTGTCATTTGCTTCGAACGCGTCGGGTCTTCTACCGCGCGTACTCTGCGCTGCATGATGGTGAGGTTATGCAAAAACTCTGTTTGGATTTGTTGGATTCGCTCAACATCGGTAACCGTGCGTGTCTCTTCGATGTGGCTGAGCATTTTGAACGCCAGCAAATGAAGCTCATGCAAGCGCTCTGAAAGATCGAGGTCTACTTCCACTAAAGCGTCTAACGCTTTGTACGCTTGTGACGTTTTATCGGCTTGTAACAAGTCATAAATATGCGTCACATTCGCCACTGCGATGGTACTGGTATTGAGCACTTGAGTGCGCGTCAGCTCTTCCAATTGCAGCGCCAGTTGTCGCATCTCTTCCACTCGCACACTTAAGTCATGTGCCAGATACAACTTACGCTCAACCGTAATACCAAGCTGAGCCAGTGTATCGATAACGCTTTGAACATCATTTTCTAGGCGCGTCAGCAGCTCTGAATCAAAAGAATCGGCTCCCAACTGCTTGATGTGATTAAGCAAAGATTGGAGCTGATCGAAAAGCGCTTTGCCATACTGCTGGCGCTCTTGCTCTGTTTTTGAGTTGGTTAACATTTGCACAGACGTAATGATTCGTGTGCTTAACTCCGACACTTGACGCGCTTCCAGCATCGAAGGAATGGCAGAATTCACCACATTACGTTCGGTTTTAGCCACCAGCGAAAAACCAAACACACCGATCAACGCCGATAACAAAACGAGCAGGGCCATTGCCGAAAAGGACAACATTAATTTTCGGCCAATACTGGCTTTGGCTAACAACATGGCACCCAACCTCAAACATTACTTCTTAAGCAACACGGAATGGGCTATATTTTGCAGTGTTTACTCACGTTATGCCAACGAATAGCGAATGCAATTGATCTTAAACCTTATTTCCCCAACGCTTTTACTGCTGATTTTAAGCTTGGTTAGCAACACAACATTCGCCGAACCCCATAAGAAAGTCTGCGCTTTATACCCTCACCTCAAAGATTCCTATTGGTTATCAGTCAACTATGGAATGGTTGACGAGGCGAGAAAACAGAAGTTGAATTTACGCGTGTTAGAATCGGGTGGTTATCCTAATCATGAACGACAAAAAGAACAGCTTTCATTGTGCGTTCGTTGGGGCGCTGATGCGATCATTCTCGGTACTGTTGCGCCGGATCTTTACACAACGGACTTAAGCACATACGTCGCTTCTACGCCTGTGTTTGCAACGGTTAATCAGCTCATTCTCAATCAACAGCAGGCTGCGCGGCTACAAGGTCAAGTGGGTGTCGATTGGTATTGGATGGGATACTACGCGGGAAAATATCTTGCTGATAAGCACCCACAAGGCAGTGGAAAAACCAATATAGCTTTGCTACTTGGCCCGAAAACCAGTGGTGGTACTCAACCCGTTAGCCAAGGTTTTTATCGCGCAATACAAGACAGCGATATCAACGTAGTGGAAAGCCTATGGGCAGATAATGATAAAGAACTACAGCGTAATTTAGTACAACAAGCGCTGGAGCGAACTGACCTTCGCTATATTGTGGGCAGCGCCGTCGCGATTGAAGCGGCGATCAGCGAATTGAGAACCTCAGGGATGACAAACCACATCGGTTTGGTGGCAACCTATTTAAGTCATGGCGTCTACCGCGGGCTGCTGCGTGGCCGAGTCGAATTTGCGCCAACGGATAAAATGGTCGAGCAAGGCAGGCTTTCCATTCAACAAGCTGCGGCTTTTTTCAATCAGCAACCTTATGAAAAAAAAGCCGCCCCGATTATCGAATCCTTAACGCCTATGTCACTCAATCCGCAGATAATTGCAGATTCGTTATCTCCATCTGAATATAGGCCGACTTTTAGCGTAAAAGAGATTGAATAAAAGTGGCGATTTCGCTATTTAACATACTGATTTGAATCATAGGAACTCTTCAATGCAAACAACGACTCGGACTATGCCTGCGCATAAGCATGTCGCTCTCGTCGCTCACGACAACTGCAAACCAGAACTACTTCGCTGGGTAAAAGAAAATAAAGAAAAACTACAGCGCCATTTTTTATACGCTACAGGAACCACTGGCAACATGCTCAGCAAAGAGACTGGCCTTGCTATAAAAAGCATGATCAGTGGTCCGATGGGCGGCGACCAACAAATTGGCGCGTTGATTTCTGAAGGCAAAATTGATGTGTTGATCTTCTTCTGGGACCCACTCAATGCCGTACCGCATGATCCCGATGTAAAAGCTCTGCTACGAATTGCCAGCGTTTGGAACATTCCAGTTGCCACAAACCGCGCCAGTGCTAAATTTTTGTTCTCTTCACAGTTGATAGAGCAAGAAGTCGATATCGAGATCCCTGATTACCAAGCTTATCTAGCTGAACGCATGTAACTTATAACCTTTACATACGCAAAGAGACACACAGTCAACATCCAAATCACCACATAAAACAACTTGATCGCCTGCGTGAACGCATCCCCTTTCAAAGGATGCGTTATTTTTGCTTCACCACTGGGTAATCCCCTGATAGCAATTCGCGAACAAAAACCGAGCCACTGCCCGAGTGCGTGATCCACACTTTCTCTTTAGCGCGGGTCATTGCAACGTAGAATAAACGGCGCTCTTCGGCATAGGGGAAATCATCATTCGATTGGCTCAATGCACTATCGATATGCAGCGCTTTCACTCGAGCCGGAAACTGCCCCTCATCAACACCGAGCACAATCACAAAATCGGCTTCTTTACCTTTACTGGCGTGACAAGTCATAAATTCTATATTGAGTGAGCGGTAATGCTTTTTCCAGTCGTTAAGCAGCTCTGGTTTATGGTAATGGTTTCGTCCAAGCAATAGCACAGATTGTGTACTATTCGCTTGGCGATTGAGTTGATCCAAGATCTTTTCAATGTTGTTGCTTGGTGCAATAAAAACTGATTTTTGTTTTTGCTGCTTGAAGCTGTTAAGTGTTTTTGGTAACTGATTCGGATTGGCTTGAATAAACTGGTTAGCCACCGCACCCAACTGATCATTAAAACGATAAGTCGTATCCAGATGATGAACCGTCGAGTGTGGGAAGCGTTCACTAAACCCAGTCGTAAGATCAACGTCAGAACCAGCAAATTGATAGATTGACTGCCAATCATCACCCACTGCAAACAAGTTACACGCTCCTGGCTGCTGCTCACACAAAGATTGGATCAACGCCAATCGCTGTGGTGAAATATCTTGGTATTCATCGATCATGATGAATTTCCAATTCGATTTAAATTTACCCTTTTCAACGTATTCCGTTGCGCGGCTGATCATCATATTAAAATCGATTTGATTTTGCTCTTTGAGCATTTGTAACCAAGCTTGGTAACATGGCCAGCACAAAGAGAGCTCACTGTTCAGCCTTGAATAGTCTGGATGGTCAATCAAACGTTGTTGCAGCTCCTTTTTCCCAAGACCAAGCATAGCCAGTTGCTCAAGCTGCTTTTCCAACCATGCAATCAACTTTGGGTTTTCAACATGGCTGCCCAGTTCATCATCACCAGCTAAATAAGCAATTGGCCATTTAGATAAATGCTTCTGCCAACGCTTAAAATTGGTCGGCGTCATCCAATGTTTCTTCAACCAATCAATACACCATGCCAACTTTAAGTTACTGTCTAGAGCTACAGGCGAAATGATCGCTTCTCGCCCTTCGACCTCGTTTAAAATTTTCAGCCCTAACTGATGGAAGGTATTAACGCGAACGTGTTCCGCCGCCATGCCGATTTTGCTATCTAATCGCTGTTCCATCTCTTTCGACGCATCGCGACCAAAAGCCACCAGTAGAATTTCGTGGGCCTGTGCAAGGTGACTTTGGAGTAGATACGCAACACGCGCCGTCAAAACGCTGGTTTTGCCCGAACCTGCACCCGCTAGGATGAGGTTGTGATCATCATTGAGTAGCACTGCGTGTTGCTGCGATAGATTAAGGGGAGAACTTTCGACTTGAGAGAATAAGACTTCCCAGTTTTGACGTTCCAATTCAAGCCAGTGTTGATTTCGCTGGGCAAGGGACGCCGAGCGATCCGTAAGCCAAGGCGAGAGCTGAGCAATAGCATCAGGTAACCGTTGACGTGCTTCGGCTAATTTCATGTCCATCGTCGAAAAATCAGCTTCCACTTGCAAAGCCCAAACATCTAATAAGGAGTGCGGCAAAAAAGAGGGTAAACGCTTCAAGCGATTGAGCTCTTGCTCCCAGCGAGGCAGATACTGACTCAACTGCACACATTGACGATTGTGCCATTGTTGATAAGCCGCTACCGCCGTATGGGCAAACTGTCGGCATTCGGGCCAAGGCAAACCTTGCACCAACCATGATTGCTGAACGCCTTCATCTTCATGCGCAAAAAACTGCAATGCTCCCCAAAACAAACCACGCTTAACACGGACTTTACCGTTCCAAACCGTGAACGGGATCCGCTCTTCGCTGACAGCCGAGGAGATAATCAAACGCTGTTGGTCAAGTTCAACTTGGTTATATTCGTCTTGAATGAAAAATTGTGCAGGCTTATTTGCGCTCAGCTGCATGGTTTTATGCTCTTTTATAAGAATGTGAATATGATATACCAATCACAGTGGGCATTGAAAAATTAATGTCAAGATTACTGTTGTTGATTTTGTAATCAAGTAGACGTTTTTCTTTATCTTGATCAGAGTGTTAATCAACGCTTCTGCTACACTATGGTTTTCTTTTTGGATGTTGAAGTATCGTGCCGCTCTCTAGCAAAATTCGCCTTTATTGGGCGAATAAAACTGTCAATTACAGCATTCTCATTTTGATCACTCTATTAGGTGTGGTCATTCCTGCGTGGCACTACAACCTCAATACTTGGATTACGCCACTGATCCTTGGCGTGATTGCCGCAGCACTGGCTGAAAGTGATGATAGTTTCAGTGGACGGTTAAAATCCCTCACTCTGACATTTATCTGCTTTGCTATCGCTGCATTTTCTATCGAACTGCTTTTCCATACCCCGCCACTGTTTGCGATTGGGTTATTCATCTCCTCGTTTGGTTTTATCATTCTTGGCGCAATTGGCCCACGTTATGCCAGCATCGCCTTTGGCTCCTTACTTATCGCCATCTACACCATGTTGGGTGCACACCAAAGCGTGAATTTGTGGTTTCAACCCGTTTTGCTCCTGACGGGTGCCGCTTGGTATTACTTCATGTCGATGATTTGGCATATGTTTTGGCCAATGCAACCAGTACAGCAAAGCTTAGCGAATGTTTTTTTGCAATTGGCCAATTATCTTGAGTCCAAAAGCCATCTCTTCCATCCCGTATCGAACTTAGTCCCTCAGCCATATCGAATTGCTGAAGCCAATTTAAACGCGGCAACGGTTACCGCACTCAATCAATGTAAAGCCACTTTGTTGAGTCGTTCAAAAAGAGGCCATATTGATGGTGCCAGTGACCGATTTCTCAACATCTATTTTATGGCACAAGATATCCATGAACGTGTCAATTCAAGTCATTATCGCTATCAAGAGCTTGCCGAACACTTTGGCCGCTCAGATGTGCTGTTTCGCTTTAAACATTTATTAGAAACACAGGCTAAAGCCTGCCGTGAAATAGCCCAATCGATTCAGTTAGGGCGAAGCTATCAGCACCATTCAGAGTCAATCATGGCGCTGGATGAATTGCAAAGCTCATTAAACTATCTACAAGAACAACAACGCCCTGACTGGCGGGTGTCATTAGCGCAATTAGGTTATCTTTTCAATAACTTAGCAACAGTAGAAAAGCAACTCAATAACGTTAACAACCCTGATGCTAACAAGCTCGAAGAGGGTATGTTGTATGATACAGAAGCCCACACTCTTAAAGCCATGTGGTTACGGGTGAAGGCAAATCTGCATAAAGATTCCATGCTATTTCGTCATGCGCTGCGTATGTCTATCGCACTCACTATCGGTTACGGAATCATCCAAGGTTTTGGTATTGAACGAGGCTATTGGATTTTACTCACGACACTGTTTGTTTGTCAGCCAAACTACTCAGCCACTCGGCAAAAACTGACGGCCCGAATCATTGGCACGTTATCGGGGCTGTTTTTAGGCGTGCTGCTATTAACCTTGTTCCCATCGCCAGAAAGCCAATTGGTCTTTATCGTACTATCAGGTGTGATGTTTTTCGCCTTTAGACTAAACAACTACGGCTATGCGACTGGCTTTATTACTCTTTTAGTGCTGTTTTGCTTTAATCAATTGGGTGAAGGTTACGCCGTGGTACTGCCTCGGCTTGCCGATACTCTGATTGGCTGCGCATTGGCCGTCGCAGCGGTAGTGCTGATCCTCCCTGACTGGCAATCAAAACGATTACATAAAGTCATGGCGGATGCGATCGATGCCAACAAAGCCTATTTAGGACAGATTATTGGTCAGTACCGCATCGGTAAAAAAGACAACTTGAGCTATCGCATCTCACGGCGCAATGCCCACAACCAAGACGCAAATTTAACCGCAGCGATCAGTAATATGCTGGCAGAACCGGGTAAATATCGCGCGGCAATCGATGAAAGTTTCCGTTTTCTGACACTGAACCATGCACTGCTCAGCTATATCTCTGCTCTTGGAGCCCATCGGACACGCATCGAAGATGAAGCAACGCACCAACTGGTACTTGAAACTCACCGAGTGATCCACCAACACCTAGAGGTGTTGCACAAACAACTTTATGAACATTGTGATGAATGCGATACCAGCGACATTGACGATGCAGGCTTAGAGAAACGCTTAGCCGAATGGCGTGAAGAAGATGAAAGCTCGGTAAGAATGGTCTTACAACAGCTGCACCTTATTTATCGCATGCTACCTGAGCTTCACTCTCTCGCCAGTAAGTTTGCCGTCCGTGTAAACTAGCAATTGTCGTAATAATGAGAGCGGCTCAATTTCGGGCTACTCTCACCTTTCTCTTGTTATAACTTGACATTTTTCGGACAAAAAATCGCCACGTCGAGAATAATCTCAGATTAAGTATTTTCTTACAGGTGTAAGGCCATGAAAGGACATCAAACTTACCGCGGTGAGAAGGCAGCGCATTTTTTACTGAGGCATGAGTCGATGACGCATAATCAATTTGAGTCTTTAAAATCACAATTACAGCATTTAACACCTCAACAACTGCGTTTATTACAAGGCGAGATAAAGCACTCTTTGGAAAATGAATCGAATAATTTACTCACTGATGATGAGCTGAATGTGCTTTCGAGCCTCTTTTCCTAGTCACGAATTTCTTCTTGTGCAAAAAGTAAACGGAGCCTAAACTTTAGACATCGACGAGGGTAAGCTTATGTCTATATCTGGTGTTCATTCTGGCTATCAACTGATCAATCAGTCAAATAAAATGGCTGAGGATGCGGCTCGAGAGCTCAATATGGAAAAAGACATCTCTCCTGTTGATAAAGCGGACAAAGCGCTTGCTTTTAATAAAGTTGAGTTTGATAAAGTTGTTGCTAAAGCTGAAGAAAAACCTGAAGAAATTGATAGCCTACTAAAATTGAACCAAGCTACACAATACAACCGCATTGGCACCAATATTATCCAACGAGATCAAGACATGCTGGGTTCAATATTGGATATCCAAGCCTAACTCTTCACACAACTTGCAACACAAGCAAATATTGTGTTTATGTGCATGGTGAGTACAATGCCCGCAAATTCTTTACCATGATTCGCTATGCCTAAGCTAAACCTGCATCGAAGAGATTATGTTTCTATTTTGGGTGGTGATATATCAGCCCAGCAGCTAGAGCAAATACTCCAACCCAAGCTCACTTCTCCAACGCTCAAATTAACACCAAGTCCGTATTTAACCGCAAAAAATGTAGAACGCCGTTGGCAAGTACTTAACACGCGAACGAACAAAAGTGCGCTTTTAGATGACTCAACAGAGCAAGATATGCTCAGCTACCACAAAAATATTGAGCATTTTATTGGCACAGTCAAAGTTCCAGTTGGGATCGCAGGGCCATTACGAGTCAACGGACTGTTTGCCGAAGGTGATTATCTCGTCCCGCTAGCTACAACCGAAGCCGCCTTGGTTGCCTCTTATCATCGTGGTGCAAAACTGCTTACTGCGGCAGGAGGTGCAAGCGCCATGTTGTTAAATGAAGGCGTTACTCGCACGCCAGGCTTTGCATTTTATAACTTAATCGAAGCTGGGCAGTTTGTGGCGTGGATAGTGACTCAATATGACCACTTTAAACAAGTTGCAGAAAACACGACAGCACACGGAAAACTGTCAGACATTAATGTCAATATTGAAGGGAACCATGTCTACCTCGTGTTTGAGTTTTTAACCGGCGATGCATCAGGGCAAAACATGGTCACTATTGCCACCAATGCCGTGTTCCAAACCATTCTGGCGAATACTCCTGTGCAGCCTGAATACGCATTCCTTGATGGCAACCTATCGGGTGATAAAAAAGCCACTAGCCAAACACTGCGTAGTGTGAGAGGAAAAAAAGTGACTGCCGAGGTGCATTTATCTGCCGAACTCATCCATAAACATCTGCATACGACGCCACAGTCTATGATGCAATTTGGCCAAATGACGACTGTTGGTGGAGCATTAAGCGGCGCGATAGGCATTAACGCGCATTACGCTAATGCACTCGCTGCTTTGTATATTGCCTGTGGGCAAGACGCCGCTTGCGTTGCTGAATCGGCAATTGGTATGACACGCATGGAAGTGGACAAAAATGGTGGTTTGTACGCCAGTGTAACCTTACCCAATTTAATGTTAGGGACCGTTGGTGGCGGTACAGGGTTACCGAGTCAAAAGGCATGTTTGGATATTCTCGGTCTGCACGGTACTGGTCATTCGCAAGCGTTAGCCGAAGTGGCAGCATCACTCTGTCTGGCTGGTGAACTTTCTATTGTCGGTGCGTTCTGCGCTGGCCATTTTTCACGCGCCCATCGCAAACTCGCTCGTTAAGGTATTGCCTCTCACAATAAAAAAGGCGCTACGTATTCACGTAACGCCTTTTTTATTGGTTAAGTGAGCATATGCATTAGAAAATAATGATCGAGATCAAAATAAAAAAACAAAAAACTAACTATTTCGACTAAAAAATGGTTTCATACGAACATTACAGAACAAAAACGAAATAGGTACGCTCAATGAACAACCATTCTGTTTGCAACTCGATTGAAGCCGAAAACAATGTGCTCGACATTATTGTTGTCGGTGGCGGTATCAATGGGGCAGGCATCGCCGTAGATGCTGCTGGCCGCGGGCTGAAAGTTGGCCTGTATGAAGCAAAAGACTTTGCTAGCGCTACCTCTTCTGCGAGCTCAAAATTAATTCATGGTGGGTTGAGATACCTAGAACATTATGAATTTCGTTTAGTCGGTGAGTCATTGGCTGAACGCGAAGTACTGTTGCGCAAAGCACCTCACATTGCAAAACCAATGCGATTTCGTCTACCACACCGCCCTTTTCTAAGACCTGCTTGGATGATTCGTGCCGGACTTTTTCTTTATGACCATTTAGGCAAACGCACCTCACTACCTGCCAGCAAAAAAATAGCCCTTAACGCGGGTGTGGTGACTAAAAATGAGATGAAAATGGGTTTCGAATACTCAGACTGCTGGGTCGATGATGCTCGTTTAGTGATACTGAATGCGATGCAAGCACGTGAACTCGGTTCCGAAGTAAAAAACTATTGCCGCGTTGAATCAGCTCGTCGTGTTGACGAGTTATGGCATGTGACTTTGTTTGATGAAAAAACACAAACTCGTTTTACTCGCCGCAGTCACGCGCTTGTCAACGCAACCGGTCCTTGGGTTAAACAGTTCATTGATGAGCAGATTGAAATTACTTCTCCCTACGGTATCCGGCTTATCAAAGGATCACATATTATCGTGCCGAAAATTCACGATGAAGAGCAGGCGTATATTTTACAAAACGAAGATAAACGGATCGTCTTTGTGATCCCCTATCTTGATCACTATTCAATGATCGGCACCACCGATGTCGAATACCGAGGTGATCCTCGTCAAGTGAAAATTAGCGTCGAAGAAAAACAGTACTTATTGAATGTGGTGAATAAGCACTTTATCCATCAGGTCACATTAGATGATATTGTGGCTGACTTCAGCGGTGTACGCCCGCTGTGTGATGACGAGTCTGACTCACCACAAGCCATTACTCGGGACTATACACTCTCATTGGATCAACAAGCTGATAATGCGCCACTACTTTCTATTTTTGGTGGAAAGTTAACCACTTATCGCAAGTTAGCTGAATCTGCTATGGGTCAATTAAAACCATTTTTTAATCAAATGTCTGACAGTTGGACCGCAAACAAACCACTGCCTGGTGGAGAAGCCTTTTATCCAGCACAGCTCAAACAGCAGCTTGAGCAGCGCTTCCCAGATCTTGATAAAGCGACCATTAACCGCTGGATCACTAATTATGGTAGCCGAGCTTCGGTGATGCTCGATAATGTGCAAAGTAGTGCTGATCTGGGTAAACATTTTGCGTTTGGGCTCTATCAATGCGAAGTCGATTATCTCTTACATTATGAATTTGCTTCTTCATGTGAAGATATCCTATGGCGCAGAAGTAAACTCGGCTTAACATTTAACACTGAACAAATTGATCAGTTAAATGATTATATCGACCAATCATCAACTTGTGAATGTCAACGCATCAGTGCTTAACACAAGATGTAGCCACTAGAATTAAACTTGAGAAAAGCTCTTAGAAACATGATCTTCTGAGAGTTTTTTACTTTTTCTTAGTAGGTGACGTAAAAATCACGGGGTATAGTAAAGCTATATTTCCGTAACGACGATGCCACTCAATGCCAATTCCGAATACTAACAGCGACGATCTCATCAAACTCCTTAAGCCATGCATGAAAATCCTCGTCACTATTGAATTCGGACCTGAGGATTCTTACAGCTTTTCAACGACAATTGTCGGATGCAAACGTGAAAGATACGTACTGATCGATATGCCCGTTAAAGCTCGTGAAGACTTGGTGATGCGAAAAATAGTTAATATCCAAATCATTTTGCGTGGGATTTGTGACACTGAATTAGGTCATATACTCGCGTTCAAAACCTCGATTATTCGTAGTATTTCTAAACCGTTCGGATTACTGTTTATCAAGTTTCCTAAGCACTTTGTGACCAAACCAATCCGTGAGCACGAGCGCTATAAACTCTCTTTGCCAGCCGTTATGCATGAAGGAGAGCATCAATTTAAAGGGAAATTGATCGACTTTTCTATTTCTGGCTGCGCGCTATTTATTCCTGGCTTGCACCATTTAGAAAAAGATATGTTTATTGAGATAAAGTCCACACTCTCCCCACTTCTACCACAAGATCTCGCTTGCCAAATCGTCAGTGTGCGTCAACAAGGTAAAGGAATGTTAGTAGGCGTTAAATTTCTTGAATCAATTGCAATGACAGCTGCATTGAAAAAAGAAATATTAGAACGCGCTTTTATGGCTGGTAGCGTATAAGAATGTTGCGCGGTGCTTTATTTCTGCCGTTTTTGGAAGTGACAAAAAGCCTCATGCAATGCTTTCTCTTTGATAGGTTTAACTATCACATACTCTGCACCTGCGGCCATAAATGCTTCGTTAGTCGATTGCATGCCATCAGCTGTACACGCATAAATGGGTACATCCATCATCATCTCGTGTTTGATTAAATGGGTTGTTTCAACCCCGCCTAAGTAAGGCAACTGGTTATCCATTAAGATAAGATCCACTGGATGATCTTTCAAATAATCAATCGCCTGTAGACCATCCTCTACTCTTGTCACTTCCATACCGTATTTTTTGCAAAATGCTTGAGCAATAAAAGCGTTGGTATGATTATCTTCGACTAGCAACACTTTGATTGGTTTTTCAAACATTTCATGTGGCGGCGCACGCTCATAAGATGGTATATCCTTCCCGCAGTCACTGACGGCAACAAGAGGGAGTTCAACAGAAAATGTAGTACCTACCCCAAATTGGCTTTTCACGTTTACAGCACCACCAAGCATCTCAATTAAGCTTTTGACAATCGCAAGCCCCAAACCGCTACCGCCGTATTCTCGTGTGGTGTTTGATTCTACTTGAGTAAAAGGCTCAAAAATAAGCGCGAGATCTTGCTCTCTGATGCCGATACCTGTATCGCTAATCGAAATCAACAGATGGCTGCTATTCTTTTGCTGGAACTCAATGCTAATTAACCCATGATGGGTAAACTTAGTCGCATTATTTAATAAATTAAACAGAATTTGGTTCAGGCGAACTTGATCGCTATGGATCATCATATCAGGCGGAATATTGCTCTTTAGGCTGAACTCAATCTCTTTTTCGGCACATAATGGCCGATAGATACTTTCCACGGCAGAGATGACCTCAACCAGCTTAAAGTCAGACTCTTGAATTCTAAACTGTCCCTGCTCTATCTTGGAAAAATCAAGGATATCATTCAGCACCGCCAATAAATGTTCACCACTACTGCATAACACATTCACTTGTTCAAGTTGCTCATGGTCACTAATTTCACGCTTAAGTAATTGAGAAACGCCTAAAATTCCATTCAATGGTGTTCTCAGCTCATGGCTCATTTTTGCAAGAAATTCAGCACGAATACGCGCCGACTCTTCCGCTTCTTGCCTTGCGAGTCGGCTCTGTTTGGCCGCCTCGGCGATTGTCGTAATATCTTGCCCTTGAGTGATGATTGACTCAATTCTCTGCTCAAAAATAATGGGGGATAAATTCCAGCGAAAAACCTTATTGCCAACTTCAACGTTTATCTCTCGGAACGTTTCTTGTTCAACCGCAAGGCGTATCTTTGGCTGCAGTTCTTGCTTTAATGCATCAAGAATGCATTGCTGTTGATCATTGCGACGCATGAAATATTTCTTTGCTGATGGGTTCATTTTGATGATATCACCGTCGATACTCCATACTATGATGGGCGAAAGTGAAAAATTGAACAGATCTTCAAATTGTTTTTCTTGCTCAGATAAACGTTGAAATGTGTGTTCTAGCGTTCTGCCGAAGTGATCAAATTCATAGATTTTAGAACCAGAAAAAAGCTCATAACTCCCAGCTTCAGCCGCTTTGTGAGTGTAATTCATCAAGCTATTGATTTCATTTTTCACTCGCTGCTGTAACCACCAACGTGTCAAAATAGAGACTATCACCATCGCAAAAAGGGCAAAAATCATCCAAAAAAAATAATTTTCACGTAATTGCAATACGTTCTCATTGCTCTGCACACTGAGGACGTTAATATAAATTGGTACGCCTTCTATGGTTAACGCGGTACGGCTTACCATGTAATCGGCAAAACTATAGGCGTCAAAATTATCTTCTAAAACATCACGTTCCGTGTAGGTCTCATCACCATTAATTGTTGAGGCTAAGACCTTTTCACCCGTCGTCATCACGAGATTTTCTGAGTTACTCCCTTCACGTAATGTTTCTGCCAGCACGTAATTGTTGTTAAGTACGGTAGCAAGATGCAAAAAACCAATCACCTCTCCGGACTGCGAGTCAATAACGGGAGTACGTCTGACCATTAGGTAGGCATAGCCCAATTGAGAGGGCGATTTGATCATATGCCAGTTATTACTTAACGCGACTTTACGAGACATGTTCACCAGCTCGTTTTGTTCAATACCATAAAACTGAGCATTGCCATCTTCCCACATCAGGCTGTCAGAATCAGAAATGAAACGAATGTCAGGCGTGTTGGCTACTTCTAGCTGGTCAACTCCAAAAAAGAACTGATCAATGCTGTCATTATCGCCCTTACGAATTGCTTTAACTAAACCTGCATTTTTTGCGCTGCTATCTTGGTTTATCTGCAGTAATGAAAGACGGAAGTTAAAGAGGTTCTGGATGAGACTAGAGGTTTGAGAAGCCGTACGTTGCACTTCTTGAGCAATGATTTTGCTACTGATCTGATAACTTTGAAATAAAACGCTGAGCGTCAATGCGCCAATCACCGCAATCATTGATTTGGTGATCACGGTAGCTATCTTTTGTTTTTTCTTGACGGTGCTTGACCTTAAACTCATTAATGACTCGATATATCAATGGTCAGAGTAACGAAATGCTCGTTTTTTGAGCTTTTCAATATACGCTGAAGAGACCTCTTTGGTTACCAACTCAAAATCACCAGAGTAAACCGTAGGTACCGGCTTTCCTTCAAGATCCCACTTAATGGCTTCCGCCATAGCAACACCGGCATCATCATTGACACGCATAATAGTCACATCAAGTGTGCTATTTTGCAGCGCGTCCAATTCAGCCTCACCACCGCCCCAGCCGTTTAACGTAATATCTTCTCTATTTTGCTGCTGCAACGCATCCATGGCACCGAGTGCAACATCAGTAGAGCATGCGTAAATAAAATTAATATCTGGTGTTTGTTTAAGAATACGCAAAGTTGCATCAAACGCACTATCTCGTGTCGCTTTTGTATAAAACGAAGAGGCCAAGTGATATTTGCTGTCTCGACTCATTTCTTGGATAAAACTATCGCCGCGTGCATCGCTAACATAGCCTTCAGAATAATAGAGTACGGAATAAGCACTATTCTTTGGCGCCGACTTTTTGTAGTAATCCACCAGTTTCATTGTGCCAATTTCATGATCAAACCCCACATACATAAAAGGCTGGCGATCTCCCCAACTTTTTACTGGCGTAGTGATATTTTGCAGAATAATTTTGGTTTGATTTGAACTTAACAACTGCTCGATAAATTTACGGTGGCGGATGGTATCAAGCGTAAACACCAAGTAATCGGATTTGTTTCTGATCGCTTCCATCAACGATAAACTTTGTTGGCGAATATCGACATTCGGACGAGTGAAGACTTGGTTAATTTGGTATCTAATCCCCAGTTCGTCTAAACGCATCTCAAAGGCTTTAATATTGCGCGCCCAATAATCGGAAACTTGTTGACCTGGATAAACAACAGAAATATGAATAGGTTTATCTTGCTCTATTGAGAGTAAAACAGGAGGTTGACGCACTGCCTGTATCATCTGGTCGGTAAGAGCCTGTTGCGCAGGATTAAGATCTAAAAACTCTTGATATCGCCAATAGCTATTTAAAACTTGCGCTGCAGCCTGAGTGGAGGCTGCCAAACTGACACTGAATACAAATGAAAGGAGCAGGATTTTTCTCATGGCATTCTCGTTACATTAACTTCTGGATTTAATGACACACAATGGCTGATTTCGCACTCATCATATTCTCGGACTACCCAATGAAGGATCAAACAAGTAGCCCGTATATCATCTTGATTATTAAGTATGTTCCTCATAAATGATAGTGCAAACCACTAAAAAAGCTGACTTGCACTCATAACCGCTCATTTACTAAACAAAAGCATCAGAATGCTTTCCTATACTTAAAAGGTGAAAGCTAAATTTCCAGAAATGCCAAATTGATTATCTCCAGCATAGTTTCCTGCAAGATCGAAACTGACAAGATCTCCGGGGCTGATGCCAATGCCAAACGTCACGGCGTTGTCCAAAGTGTCTTCTAAATCGATTTCATAACCCGCACGAAGCTGTGCCCATCCCCAAGCATTACCTTCTAAGCCAAAGCGTAAGTATTGTGTATCATCTTTTTGGTCTTGGAAACGACTCTGCTTTGTTGCATCTAAATCGATTGCAGCAGTGAAAAACTCAGTGACATATCCACCCGAGATTGTGACTTGCGTATCCAAATCATATGAGCTTAAACCATCAATGGTTTTTAATTCTTGAGCAAAAAGATCCTTTACCGCAACACCCACTCGAAAATCGTTAATTAACCACACAGCCCCTAAATCAAGATTGAAGGCATTATCGTTCGTTTCGCTTTTGTCATAATCAGCAAGATCGAATTCTTTTACCGAAACATTTTGCTTATAGGTTCTTAATTGTTGAATTTTAGGCGTAATGCCAAATGAAAATTGTTGGCCACGAATGTTGTATATTTTGGCCAGTGCTAGGCCAAATTCTGAGTAACCAAATGCAATCAGATCAACGGTTGAATTTTTATAACGATTCTCAACGTCGGTGCCGCTACTGCCTGTATTTGCCGCAATATCAGAACGCGCAATCACCTCCGCGTGCCCACGCGCAAAAATATTAAGTGAAACTAGATCGAGAGGAATTGCGATCGCCATACCAATACCCGCCGATGCTGCAAGAGGTTTGTCATCGGCAAGCTGGTCTAAATACTGATTGAGTTTATCAATATCACTTTGATTGGGTGTACCGGAATTTTCAAACGCTTTGATGCTATCTTGCAGGTCATCAATGGATTTTAGGCTTTTGTCTGGGTCTCTAGCCGCACCACCTATCGCAGGGAAAAGCACGCCAAACGTGTCATTATTCCGATACACGGCCACCAAAGCAGGATTATAGAATGGGGCTAGCAGATAATCGGCCGTTGTTACGCCAGTATTCCCCATTCCATTACCACGTGCGTCAGCTATCGTGTTCGCCGCTTGTGCAGAAGCACAAGCCAAAAAGAGCAACGAGACCACTGACCATTTGTTGTAACTGTTCATATTGCAACCAACCTTGTTGTTATTATTCCCTAAACAAGGTTAATACAATTTTTTACATTGCACATGAAATTGGCGAATAATGCCGCTGACCAAACCTAATCGCCACCAAAATCATCCATGCCGCTAACAGAGAAATGAAAATTCTCTTGCCCTGCCACCAACTGTTCTTTTTGCAATTTGGTCAGTTTTTTAATCGCTAGCTCAGTTTTTAAAGCGAGGCTTTTACCGCCTTCTACACGTTGAGACCAAACCAATAATAACGGCCCTTTACCTCGCAACGCTTTTGCACCCTTCCCTATTTGGTGTTGTACAAAGC
>NZ_CAWNTB010000192.1:13365-20198 GCF_963877065.1 Vibrio sp. V01_P9A10T6 | reverse complement strand
TCGCTGATGACCAAATGAACACGATTCCCGGCCAATTTGGATAATGCATCTTTACCATCATGAGCTTCGATCGTCTGATAGCCTGCTCCTTTTAAGGTCATACTCACAACCTGCCGAATTGAAGCCGAATCATCTACAACAAGTACCGTTTTGTTCATCACAGAGTTCCTCATTTATTCATTTACGGTTCTCAAAAGAAAGTAATGTCCGTGCTAGTCACCTTGCTTTTCACCTCAGTAACCTTGCCTTTGTGGCTTTCATGTTGTTCTATCATGGTGTAGTTCTTGGTCATTTTTTCCAGCCATTTTTGCGGGGATAATTCGCCTGCGATCGCATGATTGCTGTCTTGTTTGAGCAGCTCTAATGAGTCACTGAGTTCTTTGAGATTGGTGCTGATTTGCTCTAATATTTGGCTTACTCGGTCTTGAAATTGCAATTTCACAATCACACTACTGATTGTTTCCTTCACCGAAAATGCATCTTCTTTTAACCGCTCAGACTGTTGCTGTAAGGTTTGTGCCATATCTTGGAAGTGGTTAATGACATAATCGATACGCTGCTCGGTTTGTTCCATTTGTTCACTCTCAGCCGCAATAGCCACTTCAGCCGTCTTAAATGTAGTATTAATCGCATCACTGACAACGTTCACTTTCTCCGTCATGCTGCTAGCGATCTCCCTTGAACGCTGTGAAAGGTTACGCACTTCATCGGCCACCACTGCAAAACCTCGACCGGCCTCTCCCGCTCTGGCTGACTCAATGGCAGCATTAAGTGCTAATAAGTTGGTTTTTTCAGCAATGCCCACCACATCGGTTGCCATTTTTTTTAAATCGACTGTGTATTGATCAAGGCTGCGCATTTCATCAAGCATATGCTCTCTTGTCTTTTGGCTTTCTCTAAGCTCATCAACCGCTTTAGAAAGCATGGCTCGACAACGCTCAATTTCGCTCATTAAATTACGCTCATCTTTTAAGGTTGAACCTTGCGAGAAGGAGAGTGCTTGTGAAAGCTGCGTGACAAGATCACCAAATTGCTGGCTCAGTTGAGTAACAGAATCGGTAAGTTGCACATTAGCTAAATCAATATGACGAGACCACACTGGCAGAGATTGAGCAAAGAGAGGCTCTAAAGAATGATATCCATCCAGTTGGATCTCTTGTGTTTGAGAAAAGTGTTCAATCGTCTTTTTTTGAGCTTTGACTTGGGAAATGAAGGATTCGTAATTCCAAATTGCATAGCTAACACTAGCAAAAGTAACAAATAATAGAGCCCAAACACCAAAATGTGTTGGCTGTGGCATAAGAGCAACTATCGACAATAGCACTAAGGGCACGTAAACACGTACCAGCCTAATGAGGAGCATGATTTATTATCCTTTAGCCATAAAACACTGACGAAAGCTATGACGTTATGTAAGAAGTTGTTATGCAACGCCTGGAGCTCATAACTAAAGATAGGAAAGCTTGGAGGAATCTGCAATGTAGTCGGTAGATGTAATTTTACTTTTGTTGTGTTAGGTAATTTTAAACAGTCCACTCTTATCAGTCAGAGTAACGATTGACTTTCGTTAAGTTCGGCTGAGTAACGTCATTAAGCCCTCTCCTCTGTTCTCATAACATGACGCACTGATCGGATCACATTGGCTTTATTTTATTTAGCTATCTTTCCTAGAAATACATCACTAGAATCCATCGCTTTTCTGATCCTCCGCACATCGGTTAATCACGAAAACACAACATTGAACGAATTTAATCACCTAAACTTAAGCATCACATACTGTAATGAAATCAAATTCATGAATAATACCAAGCGAAACAACAGCCAACTCACCGCACTGCTCTACCTCTTAGCTGCGCTGCTATTTGCCACCTATGGCGGACGAATATGTCCGATGTTGTCCAGTTTAAGCGCATTAGAAATCACAGCCCATGTGACGATTAGCGTATTTTGTGCATGGGTAATGCGTCTATATGTCTTTATTCACCATGATTGGGCAAAAACAGAGCAGTATGCAAAACTCGATAGTGTTTTGTTTTTTCTTGTCAGCATTCCACTATCTCTTTACTACAATCAGTACTATCAATTTACTCTCGATAGCAATATAAAAATTCTATTTGGTTTAACACTGTTTGGTTTCTTTACCGGAAGCTTATTACAACTCATCGCCAAACGAGCTCAATATCGCCAGCACGCAGTACAATTGAATCGTCAACAACTCCAAGGTGAAAGGCATTCGATTGTTAAGCAGATGATCGGGTTAATGATGCTGATGATCATCACTCTGACAGCCACACTCACGATGGTCGCGGTGAAAGATCTTTTTTGGCTTGAACATAACCCTGCCAGTTTAATCAATGGGCATGGCAAGATAAGCATTATTAAAGAGTTTATTTATGTTTCTTTGGTTTTGGGCGGTTATGTGATCGCTATCCTCTGGCAGTGGGGAAGGCTGATGAAGCAAATATTGCACGCTCAAGAGCATTCGCTATGCCAAGTGACTCAAGGTGATATAGCACAACGCTTACCAATTTTTGAAAATAACGAGTTAGGCTCTGTGGCTTGGTTGACCAATCAAATGTTGGATAGCCTACAAAACTCACAGGATGAAGTAAAAACCACGCGTGATGTCGCCATCGTCAGCCTGGCCGCTTTAGCTGAATCTCGCGATAATGAAACTGGCGCTCATATTTTACGTACTCAAGAATATGTCAAAGTACTCGCGCAACATCTAAGCCAAAAACCGAAATATCAGCCTTTATTAACGCCCACTTATATTGATTTACTCTACAAATCAGCCCCATTACACGACGTTGGCAAAGTCGGTATCCCTGATGCCGTCCTACTGAAACCCGGCAAGCTCACCGATGATGAGTTCACTATTATGAAGGGACACCCTGAGATCGGCGCACAAGCGCTGTCGATTGCCGAGCAGCACCTTGGCACAAGTTCCTTTTTAGCAATCGCGAAAGAAATCGCCCTCACTCACCATGAAAAATGGGATGGTTCGGGCTATCCAAAACAACTCAAAGGGGAAGAGATTCCACTCTCAGGCCGTTTAATGGCACTGGCTGATGTATATGATGCGCTCATCTCAAAGCGTGTTTACAAACCCGCGTTTTCTCATGATGAAGCAAAAGCCATCATTCTACAGGGCGAAGCGATACATTTTGACCCACAAGTCGTAGAGGCTTTTTTGAGTGTTGAACAACAATTTGTCGCCATTGCCGCTCGCCATCAGGATAAACATTAATCTCTTGTTACAGTGACTCCTCCGCTCAATGGCAAAATATCGTATTTGATGATGAATTTTGCCGTTGAGCTGACTACTTCTCAAAGTAAAACCTATTTAATTTCCCCACATGAAAACGGTGGATGATAGAGTTTTTTAAAAAAAATCGCCTTTTTGTTCATGATTCTTAGCCAACACAAATTATTTTCAGTTTTTCTGTTTTGTGTGTTGTAACGGATATTTCATAAAGGTATAAATACCTTAATTTTATGTTTCTAAAATCCCTTCTAACACTTTACATGGATGATGATTATGTTTGAAAAAGTTGTCGCAGCTCCGGCCGACCCTATTCTTGGTTTAACCGAAGAGTTTAAAAAAGATCCTCGCACTGAAAAAATTAACCTCGGTGTTGGTATCTACAAAAATGAAGCAGGTGAAACACCTGTTCTTGCGACAGTAAAGAAAGCGGAAGCGGCGTTGCTTGAGTCTGAAAAGACCAAATCTTACCTCACCATTGAAGGTACTGCTGAATATGGGCTCGCGGTACAAAAACTCCTGTTTGGCGATGAATCTGAGATTGTGACACAAAAGCTCGCAAAAACGGCGCAAGCGCCCGGTGGTACTGGTGCACTGCGTGTAGCAGGTGAATTTATTAAGCGTCAAATCGGCGACGTGAAAGTGTGGATCAGCAACCCAACATGGGCAAACCATCACGGTGTTTTTAATGCGGCTGGTTTAGAAACCACGCAGTATTCGTACTACAATGCCGAAACGAAAGATAAAGATTTCGCAGCGATGCTTACCGATCTTGAGCAAGCTCAAGCGGGTGATATTGTTCTTCTACACGGGTGCTGCCACAACCCAACTGGCATTGATCCAACCGATAAAGAGTGGGAAACGTTAGCAAAATTAGTCGCTGATAAAGGGCTTCTTCCTCTGTTTGACTTTGCTTATCAAGGTTTTGCGAAAGGTGTTGAAGAAGACGCACAAGGCCTACGTACTTTTGCGAAATACAATAAAGAGATCTTAGTGGCGAGTTCATTCTCTAAAAACTTCGGTTTGTACAATGAGCGCGTGGGTGCGTTTACCATCGTTGCTGGCTCAACAGATGTCGCTGAAACAGCTTTCTCACAAATCAAAGCGATCATTCGTTCCATTTATTCAAACCCACCAGCGCACGGTGCTGCGGTCGTTACTTATATCCTCAACAACGCCGAACTGCGCGCAGAATGGGAAAACGAAGTGACAGAAATGCGTGAACGTATTCAAGAGATGCGTGAGCTGTTTGTTACCACCCTAAAAGCCGAAGGTGTGAAGGCTGATTTTAGCTTTATTGAACGTCAAAATGGCATGTTCTCTTTTTCTGGTTTGAACAAGGAACAAGTTGCTCGTCTGAAAGATGAATTAGCAATTTACATCGTCGGTTCCGGCCGTATCAGTGTGGCAGGCATGACAAAATCGAATATGGGCCCACTGTGCAAAGGTATTGCAGCGGTTCTATAATCGATAATGATAAGAAATAGACAACAATAGCCGCCACTTGTCGGCTATTTTTTTATCTTCAATTCACTGAAATGACACTTGATTCACCTCAAAGCGCGTACACTTTTCCCTCTTGCCTGCAAAGCACGTTCTTTTCATGTACTATAACTCTCTGAATCCTATGTCCAATGCCACCGATGTGACCTGATCCCTTTGACCAGTTACATCGTTTAGCTGGCTCACGACGTCAGAATCCCACAATATGAACTCCGAAACACAAGGAAGCCTCCATGGAAGCAGAATTAATTGAAATCAAGAACTTCCTTGCTCAGTATCCACCGTTCAATGAACTACCTGAAGAAACACTGATCGAAGTGACGCAGAGCGTAGAAATCTCCTATTTTCGACAAGGTACACCCATCATTCATTTTGGTGATCATATCCAGGACTTGTATTTGATCCGCAGCGGCGTCGTCGAGGTGTACCGTCGCAAAGGCGAATTATACAACCGCCTAACCGAAGGCGGTTTATTTGGTCAAATGGGGCTATTGACCAATAACCGTGTTCGTTTTCCGGTCACAGCGATTGAAGATACGCTGGTTTACTGTATTCCAGAGGCAAGGTTTCAGGATTTATATGACAACTATGATTCCTTTGCTGATTTCGTTGAAGTGCAAGATAACGCGCGCCTTCGCCAAGCCGTGCTGAGTAAAACAGAGCAGAATGATCTCACCACCTCGAAAGTGCGAACCTTACTCAGCCGAGAAGCCCCTTTAGTTTACAAAACAGAAACCATTCAACATGCGGCGATCAAGATGGCGGAAGAGAGTATCTCTTCACTGCTGGTGATTGACCCTGATATTTTGCAAGAGAGTGACGACGATAACAGCCCGGTAATCGGCATCCTGACTGACCGAGATCTCTGCACGCGTGTATTAGCCGTTGGCATCGATCCTAATCACCTCGTCACGGAAGTGATGACAACGGAGGTTATCTCATTAGATCATAATGCTTATGTCTATGAGGCCATGCTAAAAATGCTTCGGTACAATGTTCATCATCTTCCTATACTCAAAGAAAAAAAGCCGATCGGTATCATTGAAGCGACCGATATTGTTCGTTATGAATCACAAAACTCATTGCTGCTCGTCAGTCGCATCTTCCAGCAACAAAGCGTTGAAGAGTTAGCCACACTGTCGCACCAAGTCAAAGACAGTTTTGTTCGTTTAGTCAATGAAGATGCGAACTCACACATGATCGGCACGGCGATGTCAGTGATTGGCCGTAGCTTTAAACAAAGAATCATTGAACTTGCCGAAGAATTACTAGGCTCACCGCCTATTCCATACTGCTTTTTAGCCTTGGGTTCTATGGGCCGTGACGAACAGTTAATTGTCACGGACCAAGATAACGCTTTAATTTTGGACGATAGCTATGAAGAAACACAACATGGTGCTTATTTCGAAGCGTTCGCCAAATTTGTCTGCGACAGCTTAGATCAATGCGGTTACAGCTACTGTACGGGGGACATTATGGCCAGCAACCCGATGTGGCGTATGACTCGTAAAGAATGGGAAGCCTGCTTTGCCGATTGGATAGATAACCCTAACCCTAAAGCGCTATTGAATGCATCCATCTTTTTTGACTTATACGGAGTGTGTGGCAGGACCAAATGGGCAGAACAACTGAATGGGTTTATTGTACGGCGAGCACGCAAAAATAATCGATTTCTTGCATGCCTTGCACGAAATGCACTGAACCGCACGCCACCATTGGGGTTTTTCAAAGACTTTGTGATGGAAAAAGATGGACGACACAATAACACCATCAATTTAAAACGTCGCGGCACTGCACCGTTAGCGGATTTAATCCGTGTGCATGCATTGGCTGTCGGTTCACGTTCTACCAACTCGTTTGAACGTTTAGATGACATCATTGAAGCCGGAATTCTACCCAAAGGACGGGCGCAAGATCTGCGTGACGCAATGGAGTTTATCGCGATGGTACGCATTCGCCACCAAGCGGCTGACGTTGAACAAGAAATAGAGCCAGATAACAATATCGAGCCAGAAAACCTATCTGATTTTGAAAGACGTAACTTAAAAGATGCGTTTCAAATCCT
>NZ_CAWNTB010000192.1:0-13320 GCF_963877065.1 Vibrio sp. V01_P9A10T6 | reverse complement strand
AAACAATGGTTTCAAAAACCGAGCATCGATTGGGTAGCAAAATATGCCAATAAGCAGTCGTTGGTTAACCATCCGTTACTCAAAGATTTTTATTCAAGGCCGATTGCTAAGGGTAGCACGCCAATCGATGAAATAGAGTTTGTCGCTTTAGATTTGGAAACAACGGGTTTAAGTGCGCAGCATGATGACATTATCACCATTGGCTTGGTGCCTTTTACCTTAAACCGTATCTATCTCAACCGCTCTAAACATTGGATAGTTCGGCCACGCCAAGCGTTAAAAGAGGATTCGGTGGTTATCCATGGCATCACACACAACGATATTTTAGATGCGCCAGATTTGGCAGAAGTGCAGGAGTCGATACTGAAGGCCTTATCTGGAAAAATTGTTGTGGTTCATTACCGTCATATTGAACGTAGCTTTCTCAATCAAGCATTAAAAGTGCGATTGGGTGAAGGTATTGAGTTCCCTGTGATCGATACTTTGCAATTGGAAACGGAAATTCAACAACGGTTACATGGAGGTTTATGGAACCAGTTAAAAGGGCAAAAACCACAATCAGTGCGTTTAGGGCAAGCGCGGGCGCGTTATGGACTACCAGCGTACACTCCACATCACGCTTTAGTTGATGCCATTGCCACTGCGGAATTATTCCAAGCACAAATCGCTCATCATTTTGATCGGCAGCAAAGTGTCCGAACGTTGTGGCTATAACTTTTTGATTATCCTTTCAAGGGATTCTTTCAAGGTTTAGTACCGTGATCGACACGAGCAAAAAAAGAGGAACCCATGTTAGGTTCCTCTTTTTTAATCACATCTCGCCTTGCTGCTTTTACGCTTAGAACTTACAGCTTAAAGCGACGAATTTCATTTTCTAACTGATGCGAAAGCTCAGAAAGTTGTGATGCTTGTGCGGCTGCTTCATGCGCTTCTTGTGCAAGATCGTTAGACACATCGCGGATCCCTTCCGTGTTGCGAGTAATTTCCGACGTCACAGAAGCTTGCTCTTCAGCGGCCGAGGCAATTTGCGTCGCCATGTCACTGATGCGCTCAACTGAATTATGAATTTGCATCAAACTTGCTGCAGCGGCGTTCGCATCATCTACACTGGTTCCAGCAAGCATACGGCTATCACCCATAATGCCAACCGCTTTACCCGTCGTTGATTGCAACGTTTCGATCATCTGCTGAATTTCTTTTGTCGAAGCATGTGTACGTTGGCTAAGCACACGAACTTCATCGGCAACCACGGCAAAGCCACGACCTTGCTCACCAGCACGTGCAGCTTCAATCGCCGCATTCAATGCTAGCAGGTTAGTTTGCTCTGCTATGTTTTGAATGGTCGCCAGAATCGTATTGATGTGTTTGCCGTGTGCTTCTAGCTCAAGGATAACATCAGTGGCCACTTGAACTTCTTGAGCCAGATTTTGAATCGAGCCTTGTGTTTGTGAAACTTGATTCGAACCATGTACGCAAGCCGTTACCGCTTCGCCAGAGTTTTGAGCGGTATGATCTGCGTTACCGGCAATCTCTTGTGTAGCTGCGGCCATTTCATTGATGGCCGTAGCCACCATATTAATTTCATCTTGTTGTAAACGGATACGCGCACTACGCTCTTTGGCTTGAGCGGCCGTCTGTTTTGACTGTTCAGACAACGCAGCAGAAACAAAGCTGAGTTTAGAAACCATGGTGTGCATGTTACCGACAAAGGTATTGAAGTTTTGTGCTAATTGCCCAACTTCATCATCGCTTCTTGGTTCAAGACGTTGAGTTAAATCACCGTCTCCGGAAGCAATTTCCTCTAATGCTTTGGATACTCGGCTAAGATCTCTAAACAAAAAGCTCACTAACCAAGAGACGATTACAATCACAGCAATAGTAATCACAAGCGCAGTCACAATCAGGCCGGTAAGCAAAGATGTATGCGCTGCTTCTTCCGTTGCACGATCCATTTGGATAGCGAAAATCCAATCGGTTTGCGGCACTTTGGCGAAGTAAAATAGCTTATCAACACCTTGTAATGACGCGTCTTCAACGGTACCTGAAGCCACTGCTTGCTCTATCATGTTCATCGTCAACGTCTTCGACAATGACGACACTGGTTTTAATAAGAAATTTTTATCTGGATGCGCTAAAAAGGTTCCATCTTGCGCATCAATTAACATCGCGTAGGCGTTTTTGCCCGCATCTAAACTGATGACATCTTGGATGAGCTGATCGATTAACACATCGGCACCAACGACGCCGACAAATTGCCCATTGCGACGCACAGGCTCTGCAATTGTCACCAACAGTGCATTGGTGATCGCGTCTTTATAAGCGGTGGTGATAATTTGTTTATTCGCTGAAACGGCATCTTTATACCAAGGGCGTTGGCGAGGATCATAGTCAGCACGGTTACGCTCAGGGTGTGAACGATACATCTCACCTTGCGGTGTACCAAAGAAAATATCATCAAAGCCACCCGCTTTGCGAGCTTGCTGTAAGAAAGGGACGACATCATCTTGAGCGGTGTAGTCATTAAAAGCGGTTGAGATCTCTTTACGGACCACAATCCAGTCCGAAATGCCTTTCGCAGCGGCAGCTGACAAGCTTTCTGCCCGCGAATATACGCCATTTCGAGTTTGTTCAAAGAGTTGATCAGCGGCTAGCCAAGTCAACGCGCTCGCCATAACGACGACGGCAGAAAGACTGGCACCGATTAGCTTTTGCTTTAGGGTCAATTTCATTGGGTTACAAAATGTATGAAGCGGAAAAGGTGGCGAATATTAACCAGATTTCGCATAAGTTGCACTAATTATGTATCTATTTTTGACACAATATAACCTTTTGCTTTTACTAAAGTTATTAATTAATGTTGTCATGACGACTGTCAAAAAACAGCAAAAAGGCGACTAAAAGTCGCCTTGATGATTAACGTCCATACCCTTCCCACTTAAAGCGGCCTTGGGTATATCTGAATTAGTGCTTAGATAATTCGGTTCGCATACCTAACAGTAGGCTCACACACATCAATAGTAAAACGATGGTAAATGGCAGCGCCGTTGATATTGCCGCAGCCTGCAACGCTTCAATAGCATTGGTGCCACCAATCCATAACAAGGCTACGGCGATAGCGCCTTCCATCAACGCCCAGAAAATACGCTGTAGGACAGGGGCATCCACTTTGCCTCCAGCAGTAATACTATCAATAACCAGTGACCCTGAATCTGATGAGGTGATAAAAAATACCAACACTAACACAACCGCAATCACTGAAAGTAAGGTGCCATAAGGCAGCGCATCAAACATTTGGAACATCGCCAGTGGCACTTCGGTCAAACCATTCGCGCCTAATTGGCCAACATTGTTGATGACTTGATCAATCGCCAAACCACCAAATACAGACATCCAAATCAAAGTAACAGCAGTAGGTACTAATAATACGGCGGTGAGGAACTCGCGGATAGTACGGCCTTTTGATACTCGCGCAATGAACATTCCAACAAATGGTGACCATGAAATCCACCAAGCCCAATAGAACACTGTCCAACCTTGGAACCAAGCCTCATCAGTTCGACCGTGCGGGTTACTGAGTGGGATGATATTTTCAATATACGCCATTAATGTGGTTGGAATGGATGAAAAGGTTACGGTATAGCCAATCAGTGCAACCAAAATCAGCAGCAAGAACGCAACGATCATATTGATGTTACTGATGACTTTGACACCACCATCAATACCACGCACCACGGAGACCACTGCTAATAAAGTAACGACGGTAATCACGACAATTTGTAAGCCCATTCCGGCATCAATGCCAAACACATGGTGAATACCACTAGCCGCTTGTTGAGCCCCCAGCCCTAATGACGTTGCTAAGCCAAACAATGTTGCTAATACAGCCAGAATATCAATGATGTGCCCTGCCCAGCCCCAAGCGCGATCGCCAAGTAACGGGTAAAAAATAGAGCGAATAGAAAGCGGAAGCCCTTTATTGTAAGTAAAGAACGCAAGGGAAAGCGCTACCACACCGTAAATGGCCCAAGGGTGTAAACCCCAATGGTACATGGTTGCACCTAATGCTAGTTTAGCCGCTTCGGGTGTGTTAGCTGCAACACCTAAGGGTGTCTCATACCAACCAGTAAAATACGCCACAGGTTCAGCGACACTCCAGAACATGAGACCAATACCCATCCCTGCGGCAAATAGCATAGAGAGCCAAGAAATAAAAGAGTAGTCTGCTGTCGCCTCTTGACCACCTAAACGTATTTTACCAAAGGGAGA
This sequence comes from Vibrio sp. V01_P9A10T6, assembly GCF_963877065.1. Taxonomy (NCBI): domain Bacteria; kingdom Pseudomonadati; phylum Pseudomonadota; class Gammaproteobacteria; order Vibrionales; family Vibrionaceae; genus Vibrio; species Vibrio sp. V01_P9A10T6. The sequence continues at coordinate 9,054 of NZ_CAWNTB010000192.1, read as the reverse complement.
AACAATCAAGCCTAAGCAAAACAGCACAAAAAGATTACCCGACCAAATAAACAGCCAGTCAAAAGTGCCAATAATTTTCCATTTAACGCCATCAAGCACGCTCTTCGCAACCTCAGGATCAACGACTAAAGCGGCGACTAAAAATAGCGCAATAAATCCGGCGCTAAAGCCAAACACTGGGTTATGAACATCAAACCCCCACTTTTGCACGTTATCTTGCCCGACAGTGTAGTCAGTACTGTCGATACTGTACTTATCAATACCTTTTGTCATTTTACCTCTCTAGAAATCTAGACATGATTTTTCAGTTGAGATTAATAACCATGAGAACGAAACAATTTTAAGACAAAAACCAAAAATAACTTCGTACTCATAGCAATTTATTTTTTCAATATGCTGAACACCCTACCAAAATCACAGAAAAAATCTACTAAAAAGCAACATAAAATGCCATGCAAGGCAAAAAACAAGTCTTAATGGTTAAACTTAAACCAATTTAGGGTGAAAATCGAAAACAAAAACATTCGAGCACTAATCATTTTACATCTCAACTTATACACTCATCACCTTAGACCAAAACAAAAGAGGTCGAATGCTACTTTTCAAGTGAAAAGAACTGCGCTATGGTCCCCGCTTATTAATAACTTTCTTTTTGGGACAATGAGTTTGGAAAAACATGAAGAAGTTTTGATCTCAATTCGACAAATTATTCGCGCAATTGATCTGCACTCTAAAAAACTGAATAGAGACGCTGGGCTTACTGGTCCCCAGCTTATTTTAATGCGCTCAATTCAAACCCTTGGTGAGGTGACTATCCGCACATTGTCGGATCATACGAACATGAGCCAGGCCACTGCCACCACCATTTTGGATAGATTAGAGCGCAACGGATACGTACAGAGAATTCGCAGCAATACTGATAAACGAAAAGTGCACGCTCATTTAACGGACGAAGGTAAGAAGCTGCTAGAAAAGGCACCGCAACCACTGCAAGAAAGCTTTGTCGAACAATTTAGGCAGCTTCAAGAGTGGGAGCAAAGCTTGTTGCTCTCATCAGTGCAACGTTTATCTTCTATGATGAATGCTGAAAACATCGATGTCGCACCGATGCTCGAAATTGGCTCTATTACCAAAGAAGAGTAGCTTTGATTGCATTTTAAAATTTGATCGTAAAAAAGCCTCGGGGCTACCGAGGCTAATTCATTCACAACGAACAGCAGATTAAATGGCTTTATAGATAACTTTGTTGCCTACTAACTGCTCTTTCACTACCAGATTTTCTTCTACTAGTTTCTTGAGTGCGCCAGTGGCCCAAGCGGCAGCTTTCGCATCTTCTTGACCAGCACTTAAGCCGATCGATTTAGGATTCATACCTTCTGCGTGGTTAGCGACGATATCTAAAACCTGTTGCTGTTTTGGCGTTAACGCAACATCCACTTTTTTAGAGTTCGCCGCCGCTTTCTCCACAACTACTTTTGTTGCAGCGGTTTTTGCTATGGTCGATTGCGCTGTTACAGGCTTTGCTGATTGAGAGGCGATCAAGTTTGCAACCGTCGCTTTAATACGCTTTTGCAATTTTGCCTGCACCTTACGCTTATGAGCAAGTCTCATCGAATATTTCTCCATTTCACTGCGTTTCAAGCAGTGGTGAAAATTTGAAGCGCGTTTTATATCAAAAATCGTCCTCGATTTGTAGGGCATAGCACAGATTGAGGGGCAAAAACGCATTTTGATGCGGTAACTGACTACAATTTATACAGGTCGCAACAGCCAACAACGATGCTGTAGCTCGAAGGAGTTTCACTGTTTTATGCACACCCAACATTTGTCTAATACGCGCTTTTCTCTGCAATCACCTGTGGTTAAATGGATCAATACGACTTGTATCATCGCTTCAATTTGCATTGTCATGTTCTCATCCAACATTATTCATGCGCTGCTGTTAGTAAGTGCACTGGCAGTGACTCTAATCACCTTCTATCTTTTGATTTTGAAAGGAAAAGTTAGCTACACCCTAACCGCTACCCATTTTCAGCAGCATCTCTTTAAAGGAGGTTGGGTCGTAAAATGGAACAATATCAGCCGCATTGGGGTATGCAGTTATGAATATCATGGTTGGCACCAACCTTTGCCTTGGATTGGGATCAAACTGAAGGATTATTCACCTTACCTTGAGAGTGTGTGTCCCAGAATCGCTAGTGAGATCTTGCTCAGCCAGCGCGCGCTGCTCTACTTAGGAGCAAAACAACAGCGCAAAGAGACTCAATTTGAAGATTTGGTACTCGACAACGCACCTTACACTGCGCCAAACGGTAATTACTATCATGGTCTTATGGCAATGTTAGCCAATCGGATGCGCTATCAACGGCAATTTTTTGATTATGATATTTTTATCTCAGCGCACGATCTGGATCGTGACGCCGAGGCGTTTGTGGGGCTGATTCGGCGCTACCTCGCGGCGGCCGAACCAGACTAAGACATAGTTTCATAGGCGCAGAAGGAACACTCTGAGCCTAATCAAGATCAATACAGGGGCATTTCATCTGCGACATAAGGGTTATTGGCACGTTCACGGCCAAAAGTCGATTGCGGACCATGGCCGGGCACAAACGTCACATCGTTGCCAAGTGGCCATAGCTTAGTTTTGATCGAGTGAATAAGGGTATTGAAATCACCTTGCGGGAAATCCGTACGGCCGATACTACCGTTAAACAATACATCACCAACAAACGCCAATTTCGCTTGCTGGCTAAACAGCACCACGTGACCGGGCGTGTGGCCGGGCGTGTGCAATACTTGTAGAGTTTGAAGGCCAAACTTCACTTCATCACCGTCATTAAGCCATTGGGTAGGTTCAAAGGCTTCCGTCAGTGGAAAACCAAACATTTTGCTTTGACCTTCGAGGCCTTGTAGCCAGAAGTTGTCCGCTTTGTGTGGTCCAATAATATCGACGCCGCCCAACTGCTGCGCCAGCGGTTCGGTTCCACCGACATGATCTAAATGACCATGAGTAAGAACCAAACTGACCACTTTTACCCCGAGTTCATTGATCAACATCACGAGCTGTTTCACATCACCGCCAGGGTCAACCACGATCCCTTCCATGGTGTCATCACACCAAACGATAGAACAGTTTTGAGAGAAGGAAGTGACGGGCACCACTTGATACTTTAACGACATACTAAAACCTTGTTCGAATTCGCAGTTGGCCGAACTATGACATTGACACTTTCATTTGACAAGTCACGAACAGCCTTATGACCAATGACGTACAGGCCCAGTATCAATGTGCACAAAATCACTGCTAGGATAATAACCAACACCGCCAGCGCCCAATTCGATCGCCGCTTCGCGTACTTGACTCAACTGAACACCATCTAACCGAAAATCAATTGCTTGGCCTAGCATATGGAAACTTTTCTTAGCAACCCCAGAGGAGTGAGTGCGCAACATTTCATTGGTGGCAGGAGATCGATAACCAGAGATGATTTGTACTTCTGCTTGAGTGCCAAGTAGAGATTGAATTTTCGATATTTGGTCAAATAGATTTTTGTCCATTGGATGGACTTCGTTGCGGCGGAAATCACGGCAAATATGGTTGAGCCGATCAAGCTCAGATCGAACATAACGAACACCGTTGAAATAACAGGTTTCAAGTGTTTCACCGGTATGTAAATTATTCATCGCGAGTATGCGAGAGGTTTCAGGGTACGATGCCAATACTATTTGGGGGGCACACGCCGCTACAACTACACCACTACCAACCAATTTTATAAAGTGACGACGAGAAACTAACAAGGTTTGATACCTTCACAACTGAATTTATTTTCAACAAGCCCGGACACTACCGGACTCCATTGTGAAGATCAAATGCATAAATTGTGCTCGAAATGCTCAAGAGAGAGCCACAGCATCGTTACTCTTTGAACATAAAAGAGATCTTTATTAAGTCATTTTTTGGTAAATTGAGAGACGCATCCCTGCTTACTTAGGTGACCACTGTTTTATCGGTATCCATTCACCCATTACTGGTACTGAATGCATCATAACGATAGATATCATCTCGGTAGTGCAGTTCCCCACCTTCATACCAAACAGTTTGATAGATGATGTGTACGGGGATGCGCTGCTTTAATGGGATCGTGCCATTCGCTGGCCCTTCTTTACCCGTTAATTTATCACCATTAATACCTTGGGTTTCTAATATCATCGAAGCAAACTTATCGGCATTTTGTACTCGAATGCAACCCGAACTAAAGGCTCGCGACGTATTATTGAATAGGTATTTACTCGGCGTATCATGTAGGTAAATCGCTCTGCGATTGGGCGTATTAAATTTATACAGACCTAATGCATTATCTTGCCCGGCTTGCTGACGCATTCGGTAGGGAAAAGAGGCCGGATTCACCGCAGACCAGTTGATGTTGCTTGGGTCAATTTGATCGTTCGAACGCCAGCTCGAAACAATATCAATATTGTGTTGACGCAAATAGTTTTGATCTTTTTTTACCATCGGCAGAATATCTTCAACCATGATTTTGTGTGGCACATTCCACGTCGGGTTTAGGATCAAAGAATCTAATTTGGTGCTCATGAGTGGCGTTTTGCGTGAAACTCGGCCCACCACCACTTTAGACTGAAAGACTTCTTTACCTAAATACCAGTAGCGCATATCAAAACTGGGAACGTTGACTACGATCTGTGTCTCTTTTGATTCTGGCCACAAACGAGTTCGCTCTGCATTTAATGCCAACATAGACAGGCGTGCCTGCAAAGACAAATTTAACCACTTTAAGGTCTCGGGGCCAATCATGCCATCAGCTTTTAAACCGTGCATCGCTTGAAACTCTTTCACAGGTTTGACCAAGCTGTTGTCATACCAAGTTACGTCGTCACGCACTGTGCTAACATCGATATTAACTAATGATAAGCGGGCAATAAGCACACTACGTTGTGAGAGCTTATCGCCAGGTTTTTTTAACCCTTTTTGGCTGTACAACGAGAGCGCTGCATTTTCAGTACTGAGCAGAAAATCATAGGCGTGTAGCAGTTGATCATAAGCCGCGTTGTTGGGCGCATAGCCATTGAGCAGATCGCCGATACTGTTAACTTCTACCGCAACATGAAGAGCGAACAAGGCTTCTTGGCTTGGTGGAGCAATGGCAGAGTTGAGCTTACGTTCAAAGAACCAAGCCATACCGACTTTGGGAGCTTGCTCGGCATAACTCAAATACAAAAGTAAAGTATCGGTTGCCAGCAGATCGTATTCGGTGAACGCTTGCTGATTCCGGTACGCTTTCATTTGCGCTAACTGGCGTGAAAATAAAGGGCTAAACCCCGCTCGGCGAATCACTTCCAATTGATGTTCAAATTGACGAACAATCTGCTCATCTTGCCAAATGCGCCGATTCTCATTCTCTTGGTAAATTCGTTCGACTAAATGCGGATATTGGATAAAAGATTGCAACGAGGCATTCTCTTGCGAGGCAGCAAAAGGCTGTACCTTCTCGGCAGAGTAAAGAGAAAAGCTACTAAAAATCAATAATAAAGCAAATAGGATGCTTTTACTCATTCCGATCTATCCAACAACGCTGATTCACGTTTCAGTATGGCAAAAGAAACGGCTATCTGCTAAACGTTGTTGTCGATATCAACAATATATTCATAAACTCTCATGCAATGAGAATTATCATTAAACAAATTTAGTTCGCTTACTCAGCTTTTTTGGCGAGAGTAATCAATGGCAGACCAGTGATTGTCCCATTGGACATTACTACGCGTGCGTATTTCAGGTTGAGGATAGGGTGAATTAACGACCAAGCCAGCTCCTGAACTGACTTGGAACTGCTGATCTTGCACTACCACGCCAGAAGCATCCGGCAAAGAGGCCAACTCAACCAGTTGCAGTGTCTCTTTTGACCAAATACCGTAACAGTTACCTCGTGGAGAAGTCGCTAAAATCCATTGGTCGGTCGCCGCAATACTGGCAATGTAATGGTTGAATCTTGCCCATTGTTCAGGCTCTGCCAAAAGCGGAATGAGTTCGCCACCTTGGTGATGTAGCGCTACCAAAGGTGGATACTCTTCCGGCTGACCTCGGTATTGTTGGCCGCACAGCACAGTATCTGCACCATCATGAGCAAGATGGCGGATGCTCAAATGGTGGTCGTTCAATATCCGTTGCTCAAGCACTTCTCCTTGATGAGAAAGGTAGGTCAAGCTCGGCATCATGCTCTCTACGTTGAGTGGCTCGCGGCCGAAGGTATGCACCCCACCCACCCCAATCGCGAGCCTGCCATCTGGCATCACAATGACTTCGTGAGGGCCAATACCAAAACCACTGAACTCAGCCACTTTTTGGTAACTGTGCTGCACATCATACACACCAATAATGCCGCGACTTGTCGCTTTCTCGCCTTCGGTTGCATAAAGCCACGCACCATCATTTGAGTAAACGCCGTGCCCATAAAAATGTCGCGTGGGTTGCGCCAGTTGCAATTTGATGAGTTCTCCATTTTGATAGTTAAACACCATCAAAAACTCGCCGGGACGACGAGCAAAAGCAACCGCATGCGTCAAGGTGGGATGAATAGCAACACCATGTCCCCTTGCAGGCAAAGGTAATTGGTGAATCGCTTGGCCTTGGGCGTCGGCTACAACGGCGCGAAACTGCGAGCCTTTATGAATAGCGCAACCAATCAAAGCGGGTTGTGGGCCACGGCGCGTAGTGGCACACCCCAGTGGCAGCAGGGGTGCTGATGCGCTCAATAACGCCGCTTTCAGTAGCGTACGCCTTGTTAGATCAGTCACCATCGGTTGCATTAAATCCTATCACTACACCTAGCTCTACCGCGACTTCATCATGCAGTAAATAATTGAGTTGCTCGAACTTGTTATAGAGCGCAAGCACCTCACGGTAGCCTGTTTTCGTTTGCAATAAATCAAATAAGCTGGCCGTTTGCGGCCACGTTTCCAACATCAAGGATAAATGTGCTTTTACGCGTTCGGCCATGACGACTTGATCTCTTTCCCGCAACATCTGATCTAAACCGTCTTTTGCTAAATAGAGTGCTTGCATCGCTTGAACATTCTTTTGCAGGTTATTCAAAGAGACTTTGGCGCGCCACGATTCTGAAAAATAAGGGCGTGGCTGGCCGATATTGGCTAAGGGGCGACTCAGTTTTTTCATGCTGTAATCAAGCTGATTGGAGAGCAACGCAATGTATTCGGCTTGCCAAGCACTCAGATCCAGCATCAACCATGGATTCTGTTGCCATTGCTCAGCAATCAAATGAGATTTCGTCGCCAAATTCGCGCTGATCGCTTGTCCAATCATACAGCCAGTTTCTAATTGCTGGTTTTTCATAAGCGGCGATTGAGGGTCATAGAGTAACCATTCCAATGCGCCAATCCCCTGCACTGTGACACTCTGGTTTGCAATCTGCTCCTCACTCCAGTGCTTGCCACTGCTCGTTAACAGGCTCATTTTTCGCCCGGTAGTGTCTTTTTTATCTGGCCAAAATTGTACGTTCCAACTTTGCTCGAGTGCTTTAGCTGGCCCTCTCTCTTGCCCTTGTAAAAACATCCACGCCCCAATAGTTTGCTGCCACTGTTCTTTCAGCAAGGGCAATGCAACATCGTCCGGCTGGCATTGCTGATCAAATAATTGAGCAAGCTGGTGCGATTGTTGAGCAAAACGCTGCGCCGCAGCAAATTCAACCTCATAAACACCTTGGCTAACATGATTGTTTTTTTGCGGCTCAAGCGCTGATTTCGGCGTGGGTTGACAAGCCGAAAGTACGCTGGTAACCGCTATCGAAAATAGCAGAGGAAATTTCATGCTCGCACCCTATAAAGAATTAAGAAAAGCGATCAACGCGTTGCGTTCGCTGGCATTGAATTGACGTACTTTCTCTTTAGCACTTTGCGCTTCACCACCATGCCAAAGTACCGCTTCCATGAGATTTCGCGCTCGGCCATCATGTAAAAAATAAGTATGCCCGCTCACCTCTTGCGTATAGCCGATCCCCCACAAAGGCGGGGTACGCCACTCTTGCCCATTGGCTAAGGCTTCTGGACGATTATCGGCTAACCCTTCGCCCATATCGTGCAGTAGTAAATCACTGTAAGGATGGATTTCTTGCTCTGACAAGGCTGGGCGATCCGTTCTTTTTACCGTTTTGAGGTTAGTACGGTGGCAACTCTCACAGCCAACTTGTTTGAACAATGATTGACCCAGCTTCACTTGTGGATCGTCGACATTGCGACGCACTGGAACGGCTAAATGCTGAGAATAGAATTCGACAAAATCAAGAATGTTGTCACTAACCTCAGGATCGCCGCCGTTAGGTAAGGTTTGACAGAGTGTTTGCTTCTCGGTGCAGTTTTCTTTTGGGAATAAACGGCTGGTCAATCCTAAATCGCCGTTAAACGCCGCGGCATTCTGTTGCATTAAACTAGGCTGTCCGGCTTTCCAACCAAAACGCCCGATGGCAAAATCTTTTTTTTCTACATCCCAAACACGGTTCACTTTGCCAGAGATACCATCGCCATCACTATCTTCAGGGTCTGCCATTGCTAATAAGCTGGCATCAGCAATGCTTTCAAGTAGGCCAAGGCCAATCATTGGCGGGGCGACACGCGCCGAAAACTGGGTATCAGGATGCATATCGCCATAACCAAGTTCAGCAATTTTTAAATTGGGTTTACGTAACATCACTTGGTGGCCATCCGTAAAAGCAACCGCAATCTCTTGATAAGTGATGTGGATTTGTCCTTCTGCTTTTTGATCGGGCAAAGCGAAATCTTGTAACTGTCCACCATAGATGGGTTCGGGGATCCCCCCTTCTTTGGCGTAGATCGCTTTTTGTCCATCCGTAACCGCTGGAATACTCAGGCGAACCAACATCGAAACGGCATGTGTGTCATTTTTTTCTGGCGGATGGCCGCGACCATCTTTGATGTGACAATTTTGACAACCATTGGTGTTAAAAAGCGGCCCTAAACCATCTCTTGCATCGGTAGATGATGGCGCTGGCACCCAAGGGTTACGAA